>NZ_JBDIVO010000002.1:0-49821 GCF_039794385.1 Methylocaldum sp.
CACAGCATCGTCTCGACGCCCTCGCGACGAGAGGGTGTGAGAAATGCGGGCTAGAGCTTGTCAAACACTCTAAAAAGAGATCCGACCGTTGTTTCCGCGATCTCGATCATACAAGCCGGCAGACTTGCTCCGGCAATTTTCAATGCCTTTAGATCACCACCAAGGGACAAGAATGAGGAATTTCGATGCCCAACGAGAAGGCGAGAACCGCATACTGCAACCTGGACGCAACTGTT
Source organism: Methylocaldum sp. (assembly GCF_039794385.1). Classification (NCBI taxonomy): domain Bacteria; kingdom Pseudomonadati; phylum Pseudomonadota; class Gammaproteobacteria; order Methylococcales; family Methylococcaceae; genus Methylocaldum; species Methylocaldum sp. The sequence goes on from NZ_JBDIVO010000002.1 coordinate 237, forward strand.
GGCGAATTGCCCGCGCCCGTCGAGCTTCATTTTTGATCGACAGCTCGGCGTATTTTCCGGCCTTGCGAGCGGCAGCGACTCGTGCTCAGCGATCTATTTTCATCATCGGCTGGGATATCGATAGCCGAACCAAGTTAGCCCAAGATGGCGTCAGCGATGGATTTCCGATCCAGCTCGGCGACTTTCTGAAAGCGCTTATCGAAGACCGCCGCGGATTGGATGTCTATATTTTGAATTGGGACTTCGCAATGCTTTATGCACCCGGCCGCGAAGTCCTGCCGATTTACACGCTTGGCTGGCAAAGACATCGGCACCTTCACTTTTATCTGGATGGCCGGCATCCGGTCGGTGCCTCGCACCACCAGAAAATCGTCGTGATCGATGACGCCGTGGCCTTTGTCGGTGGCATGGATCTCGCCCAGGAACGTTGGGATACGCCGGACCATGAACCCAACGCCCCCTACCGTCGAAGATCCAACGGCCAAGCCTACGCCCCGGTCCACGATGTGCAGATGATGGTGGACGGAGAAGCAGCTGCGGCGCTCGGCATGTTAGCCCGTGAGCGCTGGCGCAATGCGACAGGCAACCAACTCCGTGCCGACAGCGATGCCGGAACCGATCCCTGGCCCCCGTCGATCGTCCCGGACATCAGCGATGTCGATGTCGCAATCGTCCGAACGGTCCCACGGTTCAACGGCGGTGTCGAAATTCTCGAACTCCGGGAGCTGTACGTCGATGCAATCCGGTCAGCGAAGAACACGATTTATATCGAGAACCAGTATCTGACGGCTTCTTCGGTCGGCGCTCTACTCGAATTGAGACTTCGTGAGCCGAATCCGCCGGAGATCGTCGTCGTATCGCGACTGACCGGCGGCGGTTGGCTCGAGCAAACCACAATGGAAGTCTTGCGGGCTCGATTGCTTCGCCGCCTTCGCGCAGCCGACCGACATGGCAAGTTCCGGATCTATTATCCCGACTGCGATGGGCTGAACGATCAGTGCATCAACGTACATTCCAAACTGATGGTAGTGGACGACCGCCTTGCGCTCGTCGGCTCGGCGAATCTTAACAATCGCTCGATGGGGCTGGACACGGAATGCAATCTTGCCATCGAAGCGACCGAGCCAAATACGGCAAAAGCGATTACAGGTTTAAGAAATCGCTTGCTGGCCGAGCATTTGGGCGTCGGAACGGATCGAATGGAACTGGCTATCAGACAGGCGGGCTCGCTGATTGTCGCCATAGAAAGCTTACGGGGAAACCCGCACACGCTTCGGCACCTTGAAGGCGAAGTATCGCCCGAGGCCGATGCCCTTCTACCCCAGGCCAGCGTAGTCGATCCGGAAGCGCCCATCGATCCCGATCGATTGATCGACGAACTCATCCCCGTGGAACACCGGCCTTCCGCCCGCAAACGGATTACCGCCACCCTCAGCCTGCTCGCAGCTATCGGGGCGCTTGCGGCCGCGTGGCGCTGGGGGCCACTGCACGAATGGCTCGACAAGGAGACGCTGATCAATGTCGGACGCACACTGCAACGGACTCCGGCAACGCCGGTATGGGTCATCGGCGCCTATATACTTGCCGCTATAACAGCGATACCGATCACATTGGTGATCTTCACGACGGCAGTTGTGTTCGGTCCTATCACGGGTTTTGTTTATGCGATTCTCGGGTCACTGGTAGGTGCCTCTCTCACCTTTGCGCTCGGCCACGTTTTCGGTCGAGATATCGTGCGGCGCCTGGGCGGCGCCCGACTCAATACGCTCAGCCGCTGGCTGCGTCATCGTGGCTTGCTGGCCATGCTTACGGTCCGGTTGATACCCGTCGCGCCGTTCACCGTGGTCAATTTAGTTGCGGGAGCCTCCCATATCCGTTTCCGCGACTTTCTATTGGGAACGATCTTTGGGATGGTCCCCGGCGCCATGGCCATCACGGTTTTTTCGGATCGCTTGGCTGCTGCGGTCCATCACCCGAGTCCGATCAATATCGCCTTGCTCGTCGCCGCCGCCGCCATTATCGGGGCTGCCGCATTCGCTACGCACCGATGGCTGCGTCGGCGCGAAGCGGAAAACACGGCATGCGCCGGCGGCTCGATCGGGTAACGGGTCCGGCATGTCGTTAGTCGTTGCAACTTACAATGTTCACGACTGCATCGGACGAGACGGACGTTACGATCCGGAGAGAGTCCTGACCATCATTCGGGAACTCGATGCCGACCTCATCGCGCTCCAGGAACTGCAATGGGAGCCTGAAGTCGCTCTCGACCTGCTTCAGCATTTCGCCTCCCGTCTGCACTACCGGGCCGTTCCGGGCCCGACGCTGCTCCGCCGCAACGGGCACTACGGCAACGCCATCCTTACCCGGCTGCCGGTTCGTAACATTAGGCGTGTCGATCTCAGCATACCGCACCGGGAACCCCGTGCAGCGATCGATTTGTCGGTCGACAGTCCTTGCGGGCCTCTTCGCGCGATCGGGACTCATTTGGGATTGTTTCCCGGCGAGCGGCGGAAACAAATGACCCGGCTTCTGAGCATACTGGCCGATGCCCCGCCGCCCGCGCTTCTCTTCGGCGATCTGAATGAGTGGTTTCTATGGGGAAGGCCTTTTCGCTGGCTGCGCAACCATTTCGGACACATACCCGATATCGCCACTTACCCGTCCATATTTCCTCTGTTCCCTCTCGACCGAATTTGGGTCAAACCCCGCGAGCTTCTTGCGGACATTGCGGCATACTCAACGCCTCTGGCGCGCGAAACCTCCGATCATCTGCCCTTGCGGGCAGTACTGAAACCGGCGGATTCGAGCTCGAATCCGTAAGGTTTTTTTACGTTCACTGTCTCAGGAATGACTCATAGTTACTTATCTATAACTCGATATTCATAAGGAATTCTGATTTACCTGCGACTTGAATTTTTTTATAAATTGACTACCGAGGCTTTGCCGAGGTGCAGGACTTAATTCGCAAACTCACTCAAAATAAGGAAAGTACCATGAGAATCAAAGGAGACTATTTGAGGAAGAGTCTGCCAGCGCTTTTAGACAAATGGGCAGACGATGTTGATAGGCTGGATATCCGGATTCAACCCGATGACGAAATGGATGCAGACAACGAAGACCGCTATGAACGCCCCCATTCGATCGGCTTCGAGTCTGGCTTCCACGCGCAAGCCCGTTAGCGAATGCTTACGGATTGACGCGACCCCACTCGTCCGAGCATTTCGGCTATCCCTATAATCCCGAGGACCAGAGGCTCCGCCTCGCTTCGTTGCCCGATCCGTTCGGGCAACGAAGCTAACCACAGACGCGGGCGTAGTCCGCCCGCCGCTCATGTCGTCAACAACGCCTGTCTTGCGACTTTCGCGACAGAGTTGTCCTCTTGCCCCAAAAGCAGTAATCGACGAGATTTTCCGGGCTCGTGCGGATAGATAGCGCCTGAGTCGCCCTGAAACTGACCGCCGCCACCGTTTCCCCAAACACACTGCCTTCATCATGAACGATTCGACAAGGTTCGCTTTTAAACGCGCAACTGACGCCCCCGCTCTGCCGAATACCAGCGTTCGCTTCATTATTCACTGTATGGCAGGGTTTCGTGGATGGTTTCTGCTGATGCTGATTCTGGAAACGGGACAGGCCATGAGCAACATCCTCGTACCCTACGCCATCGGGCAAATCATCGATGGCGTGACCGAGGCAAGCGGTGATTCGATTCCCTTGACGGAGCGCTTGAAAACGCCCTTGATGCTTTTCGCCGCATTGAATATCGCCGAAATCCTGTTCAGCCGGGCCAGCGGCGCCTGTCTGATCATGGTGGGACCGCGCTTGCGCAAAAGGACAACGCAAATACTGTACGCCTACCTGCAGCACCATTCCGTCCGGTATTTCAGCGGGCATTTTGCCGGCGCACTCGCGCACCGGATCACCGAAACCGCCATGAGCGTCAATCATACCGCTTGGGCGATTCTCTTCGATTTCTGGCCGGTCGGAGTCGTATTCGCCGTGTCCGTCGCGTTGCTGCTGAGAACTCACGATAATCTCGGATGGTTCGTAGCGGCCTGGGTGCTGGTCTACGTAGGCGTATCGTTCTGGCTGGCCAAACGCTGCCGTCCTTACGCTCAGGCTTATGCCGAAACCCGCAGCCAAGTGAACGGCAAAATCGTCGACTCCGTGACTAATATCCTGAATGTCAAATTGTTCGCCCGACTGCGTCACGAGCGGGATTATCTCGACCGTTATCTCGAAACGGAGGTCAAAGCCGGGCGCCGGACTTTCTGGTACATGGAGCGGGTGCGCTGGTTTCAGTTCATATCCGCGGCTGCCTTGAAGGTAGGCACGATATACTTCGCCTTGAGGCTCTGGGACCAAGGTCTGATCGGGGTCGGCGACTTCGCGATGAGCGCCGGACTGGCGCTTCTGATCATCGGTGATGCCCGCAATCTCAGCCGCCGCTTTCTGGAGTTCTTCGAATATGTGGGCAATGTCGGCAACGGCGTCACCACCATCGTCAGACCCCATGACATCGTTGATACGCCAAAGGCACAACCATTGCGAATAACGCGCGGACGGATCGAATTCCGCGATGTCCGGTTCGGCTATGTGCCGGGACAGTGGGTATTCGACGGGTTGAGCGTCGTCATCGAGCCCGGTCAGCGGGTCGGCCTGGTCGGATTCTCGGGCTCCGGAAAATCCAGCTTCGTCGGGCTGATCCTCCGCTACTACGAACCTCAAGGCGGTCAGATCCTGATCGACGGCACCGACATCGCTCACGTAACCCAGGACTCGCTTCACGAGCAAGTCAGTCTGATTCCCCAAGATCCCAGCCTATTCCATCGTTCGCTGCGGGAAAATATACGTTACGGACGGCCGGACGCCGAAGATGCCGAAATCGCCGCCGCAGCGCGAATGGCGCGCGCCGACGAGTTCATCGACGGCATGAAAGACGGCTACGACTCCCTGGTGGGCGAACGCGGCGTCAAGTTGTCCGGCGGCCAGCGGCAACGTATCGCAATTGCCCGGGTCATGGTCAAAGACGCGCCGATTTTGATACTCGACGAGGCTACGTCCAGTCTCGATTCGATAACGGAAAAGGCGATTCAGGACAATCTCGATCGGCTAATGGGCCAAAAAACGGTCATCGTCGTCGCCCACCGCTTATCCACGATCGCGCATCTCGACCGTATCCTGGTCTTCGACCGAGGCCGCATCGTCGAGGACGGGAATCACCGGGAATTGCTTGCAGCAAAAGGCTTTTACCACAAATTGTGGACCATGCAGGCAGGGGGTTTTCTTCCCGATACGAGCACAGATCTCTCGCGTTATGCAGCGCAGTAGCGAGACTGTTTACTTGACGCCACTCTTGCAGAAGCAGGCCCAGCCGAGTAAAAACGTGGTTCGCTCGATGATTCGAGCTGCTATTCGGACTCGGCTTTTTTTCTTGTCCGACAATATGCCGCGCATTGGAGCCCGTGCGACAGTGCGCCTCGAAGAACCTACTTGCGGCCCGATTGCTGTGTTGCGCGTGCTCGGACAGTCCTGCGGCACAGGGACGTACGCCGCACAGGACTGCGGAATCCTCATGTACTCCATGTACACTCCGGTTCCTGTGTCGCGGCTCCCATCCGTGGGAGCCGCCCTTAACGGGGCCTGCCATCGGCAGTCCAAATTGGCAATGTCCTTCCGTGGACTTTGCCCTTCGGACGAACGCGGTTCGTCTCATTCCGCTCCCTGCGGAATGGTCGCTTTCGGCGGATTTGTCCGGACGTCTTGGACTCGGGCCGCAAGTAGTTTTTTCGAGGCGCCCAACACGGCATCCGGTTCGCACATCAAACCTAAAATGGAGTGTAAACACTATGAAGAAACTCGGATCTTTTGCCCGAGCAGTTGCTCTTGTCATATTCGGGCTGTCCGGCTGCACCCCTTCGCCGTCTGCCGATGCAGAAAAACACAAGCGGGAAAGCTTGAAATTTTTGGTCGACAACGAGAAAAAGCCCGGCATCTTGAGTACCGCGAGCGGGTTGCAGTACCAGATCCTTAGCGAGGGCAACGGCCTTTCACCGAAGGCCACCGACACCGTAACCGTTAACTATCGCGGCAGCCTGATCTCGGGCCAGGAATTCGACAGCGGCGAAAACGTGAGTTTTCCTTTGAACGGGGTTATTCGCGGCTGGACCGAAGGTTTGCAACTCATGAAGGAAGGCGCCAAATACCGCTTTTTCATCCCCCCTGAACTGGCCTACGGCGAACGTGGCGCAGGCCGCGTGATTCCGCCAAACGCGGCTCTGATCTTCGATGTGGAACTGGTAAAGGTTAATCCTTAATCGGATCTGACTGCGCAACCGGATGCGGTTTTCACTTCAAGTGAGCCTACCATGTTCGAAAATCTCTTCGATTCTCAGACGATCAAAGATTTCATACCTCACGGGACGTGCCTTCTTTGGCGCTCCGATTTGCTGCTTCTTCATGTCCTATCGGATTCGCTGATTACGGCGGCTTATTATTCCATCCCCGCGGCACTGATTTTCTTCGTCCTCAAGCGGCGGGACCTTGAGTTCCGCTCGATCTTTGTCCTGTTCGGCATCTTCATCATGGCGTGCGGGACAACGCATCTAATGGAAATCTGGACGATTTGGCATCCCAATTACGTGCTGGAAGGATTCGTCAAACTGTTTACCGGCCTAGTCTCGATCGCGACCTCGGTCCTGCTTTGGCCGCTGATTCCCCACGCCCTCAAACTCCCGAGTCCTGCCAAGCTCGAAGAGACAAACCGCCAGTTGCAGCATGAGATCGAAGAGCGCAAAGGGAAGGAGCAGGAAATCAGACAACTAAACGCCAATCTCGAAAAAATGGTGGAGCAACGCACCGCGCAACTGGTCGAAGCAAACGCCCAACTCGAGGACGAAATCTTGGAGCGCCTCCGCATCGAGGAATCGTTACGCGAATCGGAAAGCCGCTATCGCACGTTATTCGAGCAAATGCCCGATGCGCTGGTGCTGATGGATATCGAAAGCGGCAAATTGATCGACTTCAATCCGAAGGCTCACCAAAATCTCGAATATAGGCGTGACGAATTCCGGAAACTGCGAATAAGCGATATCGATCGGCAGCAATCGGAAGAGGACATCAGGCGACATATCGAGAAAACTCGTGATACCGGGGAAGATGTATTCGAAACCGAGCATATTACAAAAAGCGGCATCGTACGGAATATCCGCGTCACCACCAAGGTCATTCAGCTCAATCAAAAAAAATTGATCCAAGCGGTATTCACAGATATCACCGACTACAAACAGCTTGAACTTGCTCTGCGCACCCAACAGCAGAAATTGGAGCAATCCCAGAATCGGCTCGAATATATCGTCAATACCAGCCCATCCGTAATTTACATACTCTCCCGAACGGGCAATCCGGAATGCCCCTTCAAGGTCGATTTCATGGGCGAAACCATAACCCTGGTGACCGGCTATGAACCGCACCAATGGTATTGCGACGAGACCTTCTGGATCGATCATGTTCATCCGGACGACCGTGCTGCCGCTCTGGAAAATCAAAGCCTCCTGATTAGTCAAGGCGAACTCACGCATCAATACCGGTTTCGACACAAGGACGGCTCGTACCGGTGGATTCACGACAAGCTTAGATCGCTTCGAGATTCCGAGGGAAACATGATCGAAGCGATCGGCGCCTGGGTCGATATTACGGAACGCAAGCAAGGCGAACTGGCCCTAAAGGAAGCAAAAGAGGCCGCCGAAGCCGCGAATCGCGCCAAAACCGAGTTTCTCGCCAACATCAGCCACGAGTTGAGAACTCCTTTGAACGGAATACTCGGGTTTACCCAGGTGCTTCAAAAACAGACCGATCTCACCTCAAAACACAAGGAATATCTGGGTTATATCGGCCGCTCCGGACATCATTTGCTGACATTGATCAACGATCTGCTCGATTTATCCAAAATCGAGGCGGGGCGACTGGAGGTGGAAAATTCCATTTTCCATTTCGTAGAGTTTCTCGACGGCATTGCCGAGATGTTCGAATTCCGAGCAATAAATAAGGGCGTTGGTTTTATCTATGAAAAGGCCGCGACTCTACCCGAATACGTTATCGGTGATGAAAAGCGCTTACGGCAGATACTCATCAATCTCCTCGGCAACGCCATAAAGTTCACCCATCAGGGGTATGCCGCTCTGAAAGTCTTCAGTCATGGAGAAACCGTCTATTTCCGGATTGAAGATACCGGCCAGGGTATCGCCGAAGAGGATATGGGACGAATTTTCCTGGCCTTCGAGCAAGTGGCCGATCACGACTCTACGGAAGGAACAGGCTTAGGGCTAGCTATCAGCAAGCGGTTGGTGGATGCCATGGGCGGACAAATCGACGTGCAAAGCACTCGCGGCCAAGGCAGTGTTTTTACGGTTTCGCTGGCGTTGCCGGCAGCATCGAATCCGTCGAAACCGAAAGCCGATGAGAATCAGGTCATTGGTTACACCGGAAAAGCGCGACGGATCATGATCGTCGACGATAATCCGGATAATCTGACGATGCTGTCGGCGCTTCTGGAATCACTGGATTTTGTCATAGAAACGGCCTCGAACGGCAGAGAATGCTTGGACAAGTTCGCGCTTTTCGAACCTGACCTGATCATGATCGATCTCTTGATGCCCGATATGGATGGGGCAGAAACGGTCAAACATTTACGGCAGACGGAATCCGGGCAAAACGTCAAAGTCATCGCAGTCACCGCGCATGCGTTCGATGACATCAGAGACATGTGCCTGGCATCGGGCTTCGATGACTTCATCACCAAGCCGGTAGATCTCGGGGATTTGCTGAACAGCCTGCAAAAATCCTTGGGCCTGACCTGGCGCTACGCCGACACCGGTTCACATGCAAAGCCGGCACGCGCCAAGGCCTCGTAACCCTGCCCGGATCTTATGTCAAGAATTATCTCCGGTCGGATGTGGGCCGCGCCGGTTTGTGCGACGCCGGAGCTGTCAAAAACCTTCATGGTCTTGCGACGCCGCAACGAGCGTTGCCGGCGGCGACGCCCCGCGTGGTTCGTCGTCGCTGCGGACAGCAGAACCCAACGGATAGGTACCGATTCGTTCCCGTATATCGTCGCCCTTTACACGGTTGGAAGGCTTGGTCAGCTGCGCCGCGGCGAGTACCAGGATCGGCGCGATGATGAAGCTGCCGGTCAGCGCCTGTAACTTCAATTGTTCTTGATCGGGAACCGCCTCTACCCCATAGGCGAGCCAGTAAGTCACTCCCAGTTGAAAAATCACGATGCCGCTCCAGAAACACGGAGCGAACAATCCCTTCAACGGCACATAGACCAGTCTAACCGGCTCTCCGCGCCTTTGCTCCCGGTCCAGCAACAGCCGATCGATGCGCTGATTCAGCAAAATCGTCACCGTCGCGACGATATACCAGCCGGCGTAATTTTCGAGGGTCACGCCGAAATGAACGCCAGGGTCAGGATAATGATAAATGTCCCCCAAGAACCAATATTTGCCGAGGTTGGCGATCGGGTCGACGATAAGGTCGACGACCAGCATAAGAAATGCACCGAGCAGCAACACCGACACCGAATTTCGGACCTCTACCGAGGTTACGCGCTGCACGTCGTACGCCTTGATCCATAGGGGAGACATAAAGAACTGCGCCAGCGAGAAACTGACATAGCTGAGAAATGAAAACGACAGGCTGTCGAAGAACGGAACGCCAAAAACGACCAAATCGTTGCTCAGCGCCTCGTAATGGTAGACATACTTCCCGAACGGAATTCCATGGTTGATGCTCCCCCATTCGGCCAGCAGAGCCACCAAATAGCTGCTGATCACCCAGATCACCGTTCGCCGAGCGCCTTGCTCCAGCCAGGAAAGCAGCAGGAATGCGATCAGAAAAACCGTGATGTACGGACGATGGATCAAGGACCAGAGGAGTTGCTCGAACATTCGACAGGTGCGAGGTTTACGAAACCTTTCATATTAACCGGCAAGGACTTTGACGGCCAGGTGGCCTGAATGCTCATTCACCAACTCGATATCGATTACGCTCTCCGTGAAACCGCGAGATTCTTCAAGACGCCGAACCGTCACGTATAATGGCGGCCTTTGTTTTTAAGGAGCCACCATGTCGCAATTCGACAACGTCAGCGTCGTCAAGAAAGCCAATGTCTATTTCGACGGCAAATGCGTCAGCCATACCGTCCTTTTTCCGGACGGCAGCCGCAAGACTGTCGGCGTGATCTTCCCGTCCGCCCTGGCTTTCAGCACCGCCGCGCCGGAAACCATGGAAATCAATGCCGGCGCTTGCCGAGTGCGCTTAGCGGGCGAGACGGAATGGAAAACTTACGGGGCCGGCGATTCATTTGAAATTCCTGGCAACAGCCGATTCGATATCGAAGTGATTGACATGCTGGATTATGTTTGCCACTTCGCCTAAGACAAACAAAAACTAACGCGATTGGCTCTTATGGTTCATCTTGGTCTTTTGAGTCGCTTTCTTCGATGCTTTCTTAACGTGCGCGTTTTTTGCCTTTGGCTTCTCTAGCGAAAGCGCCTCAGCATTCTCCTTTTGCTTCTGCCACTCGGCGAGACGGTCCAAAGCCAGGGCCATTTCGCCGGGAGCCATTTCCTCGACCAGGCTGTCCTTGGCATCGGCCGCGTTCTGATTACCCTGTTCTGCCGCAAGCGTGTACCAGAAATACGCCTGAGCATTGTCCTTGTCGATGCCGTTGCCGGATGCATAAAGCGAACCCAGCACGGCTTGGGCGCTGGCATCGCCCTGCTCGGCCGCTTTGCTGAACCAACGCGCAGCTTCGCCCATGTCGATCGGAGCTCCCAGACCATAGAAGTAAAGAACGCCGAGCTTGCTTTCGGCCGTTGTATCGCCTTGCCTGGCCGCTTGCTCGTACCAGTGCCGCGCCTCGACATAGTCCAGCGGCACACCTAGCCCTTTCATGTAAAGATTGCCCAAATTGACTTGAGCTTCCGGCATGCCCTGCTCCGCCATAGGCTTGAATTCAGCGAAGGCCGCGGAATAGTCACGCCGTTCGATGGCCGCCATACCTTCCTCGAATCCGGCCCAAGCCGATGCCGGGGAGACCAGCCAGACGCTCGCCGCCAATAACGTCAGAACTGGAAATTTCTTGTAGCCAACTGAGATCACGATTTATTCCGGTTTCTTGAATTCAGCTAAAAAAGCGCGCAAGCCGCTAGCCTGTCCGCACTCAAGCGACCGACAAGACGATCTTGCCCATATGCCGGCTGCTTTCCATCAGTCGATGGGCTTCTGCTGCCTTGGCCAAGGTAAACGTGGCGTGCACCACCGGCTTGACCTGACCCGATTCGAGCAGCGGCCACACTTTCCGCCTCAGCGCATCGGCAATCGTGGCCTTCTCTTCCACGCTCCGCGGCCGCAAGGTTGAGCCGGTCAAGGTCAGACGGTTCAAAAAAATGGGAAGCAGGTTGATTTCCGCCTTGGGTCCGCCCTGAACCGCAATCACGACCAAGCGGCCATCTGCGGCGAGACAACTGAGATTCCGCTGGAGATAAGGGCCGCCGATCATATCGAGAATCAGGTTCACGCCCTTGCCCTCGGTCAGTGCCCTGATGCGGTCGACGAAGTCTTCCTCGCGATAGTTGATCGCGGTAGCCCCGAGCTGCTCGCAGAACCGGCATTTTTCCGCGCTTCCCGCGGTTACGAACACGCTGGCGCCGAATGCACGGGCCAATTGAATCGCCGTGGTGCCGATGCCGCTGCTGCCCCCGTGTACCAGCATGCTTTCTCCCGGTTTCAGCCCGCCCCGCTCGAATACATTGGTCCAGACCGTGAAAAACGTCTCAGGCATGGCGGCGGCATCGATCGGCCCAAATCCTTTCGGCATAGGTAAACAGAGTGCCGCGGCGGCCACGCAATATTCAGCATATCCCCCGCCGCTCACCAGGGCACAAACCGATTCGCCGATGGCGGGCTCACGCACGCTTTCGCCCAAAGCTACCACTTTGCCCGCGACTTCCAAGCCCGGTATATCGGACGCTTCCGGCGGAGGCGGGTAAAGCCCTTTGCGCTGCATGACATCCGGCCGGTTCACCCCGGCCGCAGCTACCTTGATCAGCACTTCGCCAGGCCCCGGCTGCGGCATCGGTCGCCGACACAACTGCAAAACCTCCGGACCGCCCGATTGGGCGATCTCGACGGCCGCCATCGTGCCGGGGAAAATACCAGTCAAATCAAAAAACTCCTATAGACCCGCCAGCCAAAGCCGAAACCGAAGCCCCAATTCGCTGGTGTAGCCGATGGTGGAAAAACGAATATGACCGTCAGGACCCAAAATAAACACGGCCGGCACACCCCGAATTCCGTAGTCTCTGCCGATAGCGCCATCCTGGTCGAGAACTACCGGAAACTCGAATCCTTCCCGCTTGACGTACTCACGGACCTCGGTTTCGTCCCCGGAAAGCAGCGCCACGCTGACCAGCGGCGTATCTCGTGCCAATGATCGAATGGAGCTCTGCATCGCCTTGCAGATCTGACACCAACTCGCCCAAAAGTAGATTACGGCCGGCCGTCCTTCCGGCTTGGGTACATCCAACGCCGTGCCGTCCAAAGCAGTTGCCCGTATCGGGGGCGGCATCCCGGACACCAAGCTGCGAGTGGCGATCAACTGCACACCGATGTACAGCACAACCGCGGTACTGCCGAATACCACTATTTGCTTCAGCTTGTTTGCCACGGCGCTACTCGAACCGTCTCAAAAGAGCAGCACCGTTCTGGCGCAGCCACTGGCGTTCGCCGGAATAGGCGGGCAGATGCCGGGCGACTAAGGCCCAGAAATCGGCCGAGTGATTCCGATGGCGGATGTGACATAGTTCATGCACAACCACGTATTCCAATACCGACGGCGGCGCAAAAGCCAGAAGCCAGTTCAGGTTGATGTCGTTCCTAGGGCCGCAACTCCCCCATCGGCTACTCATCCGCTTGACCCTGATTTGACGCGGATACAATCCGAAGCGAACAGCATGTCTTTGTATGATGAATCCGGCCTGATCTCGTATCCACAACTTCGTCCAGTTAAAAAGTGCATTCCTGGCGAGATGCGGCTGGTTCTCCGTACCCGCAGGTACGGAGACCAGGAAATGGCCATCATACTGGATATGCGTCCGCCGCCCGGTATGCTCGCGGATCACGAGCGGCACTTCACGACCTTGAAACGGAACGGTCGAACCGTTCTCCAAACGCTGCGCCGGCCCGGATTGAGCAGTCGTCGAACGCATCTCCGAAAGCTTGCGTTCGGCCCAGTCGCGATGCTTGTGCAAGAACGCCAGGGCTCGAGCTTCGCTGATCGTGGGCGGCACGACGAGCTCGATTCCTTCGGGTTTCGCGACCAAACGAAGATGCTTGGCCCGTCGGCTATGGCGAATGCTGTAAGGCAAAGGAAAGCCTGACGACACGGCCTAGCCTTTTCGAATCGCGACGACTTCCAATTCCTTATCCCCCACCGGTCTCTTCCACGTCACTACATCCCCCACTTGAGCCTCCAGTAAAGCCCGTGCCAAAGGCGACATCCAGCTGATCTTCTCATGAGTCGCATCCGCCTCGTCCTCGCCAACGATGGTAAAACGCAGCGTCTGGCCGTCGGAATCGAGAACCTCGACCGTTGAACCGAAGCGTACCTTGTCGTCGGACTGGGCTTCCGGCTGCACCACCACGGCGCTTTGAACACGCTCCTCGTAATAGTGCAAATCGCGCTCCACCTGCTTAAGCTGTTGCCGGGCGCCCAGATCGTCGTTCCCAATCAGGGCCTCTTTTTGCGCACTAAGCTCGCGAACCCGCCGTTGCAGCTGCGCCAATCCCTGCGGAGTAACATAATTGGTATACGAGCTCCGAGGCCGTTCGGGAAGATCGTCACCAAGCTGTTCGCCATCCGGTTCTTTGACAAAAGCGCGACTCATGATAACCACCTCAAAATCTTACCGAGAGAGGCATGGAAAAATCCCGTGCCCGGAAGTGCCGAGGCATTCGGCGTCATTGCCGAAGCCAATGCCAAGGCCAGTTGCAATTTATGTTTACACGTTCCTAAAACGTTTGCTGTCATATTTGTCGGTCAAAATGATACAAACTGCTATAGTTCATCATTAAACGACTGCCTCATTCACCGATCGCGACGAGTCCTAGGTGCAGAAGCAAGAAGTCCACGTCAAAAGCCTGCTGGATCGTATTCTCGCGCTGGAACAGCTAACCGTTTTGTTTCAGCCGATAGTCGTATTGGATAAACAAGCGATTTTTGGATATGAGGGCTTAATTCGAGGACCGTCCGAATCTTTGCTACATAGGCCCAACGTTCTGTTCGCCGCGGCGGCCAAGTATGGGCGCCTGGTGGAACTGGACTTTCTCTGCCGCAAGCTCATCATCCGCCAATTCGCCAAACTCGCTCTGTCGGGACATCTCTTCGTCAACATCAATCCCATTACCTTGACCGACGACGAATTCATTCACGGACGAACACTCATGTACCTACAGAATCACAAATTGGATCCGGATCGCGTCGTTGTCGAAATCACCGAAACGCAACCCATTCAAGACTGGACAGTTTTTCAGCATGCCCTCCAGCACTATCGCGGAATGGGTTTCAAAGTCGCCTTGGACGACCTCGGAGCCGGCCATTCCAGTCTTAAGCTCTGGTCAGAGCTGAACCCGGATTTCGTCAAGATCGATCGGCATTTCATCGAGGGCGTCGACGAAGACCAAACCAAGCGCCAATTCATCAAGTCCATCATAGAAATCGCCAAGTCTCTGGGTTGCCAGACTATAACCGAGGGTATCGAACATAAACACGAATATGCTGCCTTGCGCAACCTGGGCATCGACATGGCCCAGGGATTCTATTTTGCTCCACCGAAAAAGACTCCCGATATCGCGCTTAACCCGCAACTGTTCAGTGACCGACAAAAACGCAACGTTTATTCGGAAAAGCTGACGATCGCACACCTGTTGAAAGAAGTTCCGACCATATCGCCACAATCAACCATGGAAGAAGTCGGCGATCTCTTCCGAATCAGTGAAACGCTCCAATCGGTGGCCATTGTAGACAATGGCGAACCCTTGGGACTGATTTTGCGCAACGACCTGATGAATCTCTTGGCGAGCCGATACGGACGCGACTTGCATGGTCGAAAACCCATACAGGAATTCGCCTTCAGGCCAACGCTCAAGTTCGACCTCCACACATCCCTCGAGGACGTCAGTCGCTGCCTGACCAGCGCGGTCAATCACCAAACGGACGAATTCATTATTACGGAAAACGGACGTTTGATCGGCAAAGGCACTCTTCTGGATCTCCTGAGCACGATCACCGATTTGCAGATCACTAAAGCCCGCTACGCGAACCCGCTGACACTATTGCCCGGTAGTGTTTTGATTCAACAGAAACTGGATGAGTTCCTGCGTAATCGAGAGGATTTCGTCGTCGCATATTGCGATATCGATTACTTCAAAGCTTACAATGACGTTTATGGCTATTTACGCGGCGACGATCTCATCCAGCTTGTGGGCCGACTCATGACAGAAACGGCCGATACCGATTTGGACTTTGTAGGGCATATCGGCGGCGACGATTTTATCGTCCTGTTCCGGAGCGCCGACTGGAAAGAACGCTGTCGACACCTGTTACAAACCTTCGAGACGCTCGTACCGGAACATTACACCGCCAAAGACCGACAAATCGGCGGCATCGAAGCGTGCGACAGGTATGGAGAGAAACGATATTTTCCTTTCGTATCTCTTTCGATCGGCATTTTGCCGGTGGCCGCGAGTCAGAATGGCTTGACCAAGGAAGTTATCGCCGAACTGGCATCGATAGCCAAAAAGAAGGCTAAGGAATCTTGCGGCAACGCGATGTACATCGAAAATCTCGAGAGCGAAGAACGAATCAATCTGACTTCGACCCTGGAAGAAATCGCCATTCAAACCAAGTTGTTCATGCACTGACTGACTGATTGATCGGATGCCGCTTTCGGCTTCGATTCCAAGTTCAGCATTTCCGCTGCCAGCTGCGCGAGTTTGAGCGCGCCATTCTTGTCTCCCAAGTCGTCCCTGATTTGCCTGAGCGCCTGCCGCATCGCTTCTGCATAATCGTGATCCCGAAGAATTCGGGTGATCTCGCCGGCGATATTGCCCGACGTCGCATCGTGCTGAATAAACTCGCGGACCACATGACGACCCGCCAAAATGTTCGGCAATCCGATATAAGGGATGCGGACCAGCAGGCGCCCCAACCAATAACTGAGCGGAGTCAGCCGATAGACGATTGCCATCGGTATACCCAGCAATGCCACTTCAAGCGTCGCGGTGCCGGAAACGGTGATCACGGCATCGCAGCATTGCAGGGCATCGTAATCCTGCCCTTCGATCACGCGGACGGGTAGATCGCTAAGCGCAAGATGGCTGTGCAGCAACTCGTCCGATATCGAAGGGGCGCGAAAAAGAACGAATTGCGCTCCCGGAAACTCGTGCGCCAACCGTCCCGCGGCGTCGAGAATGACAGGCATAAGCCGGTTAATCTCGTTGACCCGGCTACCCGGCAACAGTCCGATAACCGGGCGTTTGCCCGCAAATCCGAATTTAGCCATAGCTTCGGATCGCTCCATGGAGGGCTTTACCTTTCCCGCCAAAGGATGGCCCACGTAGGTCACCGGTATTTTATAGGCCTCGTAGAACGGCACTTCGAACGGGAATATCACCGCCATGTGGTCCACGATCCGGCCGTAGCTCTTCACCCGCCCAGGGCGCCAAGCCCAAACCTGCGGACTCACATAGAACAGGACTTTGACGCCGCATTCCTTTGCCTTCCGCGCCAAACGAAAGTTGAACTCCTTGTAGTCGACACAGATCAGCAAATCCGGTTTCTCTTCGCAAGCTATCTGCTGCATCGAACGGAGCGCTCGCCGAATTTCACCGTAATGCTTGGCCACTTCGGCGAGCCCGATGACGGCGAGATGGGTGGAGTCGCAACGGAGTTCAATCCCCGCCTCGCGCATTCTGACGCCGCCCATGCCGATGCCGCGGAGGTTCGGGATGAGTTTTTTGAGCTCCCGAAATAGATGGGCGGCATGGAGGTCGCCGGACGCTTCTCCGGCGCTCAACATGACGAGAGGCGAGCGCTCAGTCATTCAAAGCCGCACGGATGACCGACTCGATGCGGCGGACATCGGCTTCCTGAAGTTCGGGGTAAATGGGCAAGGACAGGCAACGCGCCGCGACCGCTTCCGTGACCGGCAGAGTTAGCCCGGCACACTCTTCGGCAAATACCTTCTGCCGATGCAACGGCACCGGATAATAAACCGCGCAGGCGATGCCGGACTTCTGGAGTGCCTGCATGACGGCGTCGCGCCGGTCGGTCAGCAGTGTGTACTGATGGTAAACGTGTACGCCTATGCCGTCCTCATAAGGCGTGGTTACCGGCAGATCCGCCATCAGGTCCGAATACAGATGGGCAACACGGCGGCGATTGTGGTTGAAATCGTCGATACGTCGCAGCTTGATGCGCAGGATTGCCGCCTGCAATTCGTCGAGCCGGCTGTTGTAACCGATCACGTCGTGGTAGTACCGCACCTCGGACCCGTGGTTACGCAACACCTTGACCTTGTCGGCGATATCATCCTCATTCGTGGTGACCAAACCGCCATCGCCATAGCAGCCGAGATTCTTGCTCGGAAAAAAGCTGAATCCGGCGCTCACGCCGAAGCTGCCGGTCTGCTGCCCGCCGATGGATGCGCCGAACGACTGGGCGCAGTCTTCCACCATCCTGAGCCCGTGCTTTTCGCAGATCGCGGAAATCCGCTGCATGTCCGCCGGCTGGCCAAACAAGTGTACCGGCATGACGGCCGCAGTCTTTTCGGTGATCGCCGCCTCGATGGCATCAGGATCGATATTGAAGGTCTTGGGATCGATGTCCACGAAAACAGGCTTGGCGCCAACGTAGCGAATGGCTTCCGCCGTCGCGATAAAGGTAAACGGTGTCGTAATGACCTCGTCCCCTTCGCCGATACCGGCTGCCAAAAGGGCCAAATGCAGGGCGTCGGTTCCCGAAGCGACACCGATCGCGTGCTTGACCCCCAGATAAGCCGCCGTTTCCTCTTCAAAGGCCTTGACGTTCGGCCCCAGAACAAAGGCGCAGCTATCCAAGACCTGCCTCAAGCTTTGATCGATTTCGTCCTTGATTTGCAGATATTGGGCTTTTAGGTCGACCATGGGGATCATGAGATCTATCTCTCCTGTAGGCGTTGTCATGACAAGCGTTGCGTAGCGACATTAAGCCCCCGCGACCGCAGCGCCAGGGGCAGGAAAACCATTCAGGCGTGAATGGTCAGGCGTTGAGTAGCCGGGTGATTTCGGTAGCCGTTGCCAGAGCGCGCCGTCCGGCATGCCCGGACACTAAAGGCTCGCGTCCGTTCCGGATGCAAGCGACGAAATGCTTGATCTCCTCCATCAGAGCATCTCCGTTGTCGAACACGGACTCTTCACTGACGATTTCCGGTATGCCGGGAAACATCTCGCCCTCACCTTTACGATGGCGCGTCAGCGCGCGATTTTGGAAATCAACGGAAATATAAGCATTGGGCATGAACATACGCATCTTGCGTTCGACTTTCTGGCTGACGCGGCTGGCCGTGACGTTGGCCACGCTGCCATTCTTGAACGCAATGCGCGCGTTGGCGATATCGACGTCACCGGTCAATACCGGCACGCCTTTGGCGTCGATGCGGTCGACTTCACAATCGACCAAATCCAGGATGATATCGATATCGTGGATCATAAGATCAAGCACTACGCTGACGTCGTTGGCGCGTGGTTTGAACGGCGCCAAACGGTGCGATTCGATAAAAATCGGCTTGTCCTCGGTCAGATCGAGAGCCAATAGAGCGGCGTTGAAGCGTTCCAGATGCCCCACCATGAGCACGCGGCACTTTTCTTCGGCGATGCGGATAAGCTCATCGGCCTCCTCTACCGTCACCGTGATCGGCTTTTCCACCAGCACATGCGCTCCCACCGCCAAGAAATCCTTGGCCACTTGGTGATGCAAGCTGGTCGGTACCACGATGCTCACGGCATCGACTCGGCCGAGCAGTTCCCGGTAGTCAGTCAGCGCCTGGCTACCGGTCTTATCCGCTACGGCTTGGGCTGTCCGCAGATCCGTATCGACTACGGCGACCAATTCGCAATCAGGAAGTGCAGCATATTTTTCCGCGTGGAACTTCCCCAAGTAACCGACTCCGATCACGGCACATTTCAGTGAACTCATGGCGCTTTTTAAACTGAGAAAGAAAGTGGATGCGTCGATGTATCGACCGATTCAATCTTCACCACGGGCATGTATATCGATAAACCCCAAAGTCCCGTGGCGCTTCGATTCTTCCCCCAGCCAGCGACGGAGATAGGCCAGTTCCGGCGTATCCGGCAAGTCGTCCAGGCTTTTTTTGTTCCGCAAACGCCGGTAGGCGGTCGATACGGCCCTCAGACGGTCTCCGTCGATCCCCGCGCGCCGCATACCTACCAGGTTCAGCCGATAATGCTTACCCGGTCTTCCACCTACCATCGTAAAGGGAATAACGTCTTTATTGATACCCGCAAGTCCCTGCAAGATCGCGAAGCTACCGATGCGGCAGAACTGGTGAACCATGACCCCGCCCCCGAAAAAAACCCGGTCCCCTACCTGAACATGGCCGCCGAGTGTGGCACCGCTGGCGAAAATATTGTTGTCGCCCAACCGGCAGTCGTGTGCCACGTGACTATTGTTCATCAGATAGTTATTCGCGCCGATCCGCGTAGCGTCGCCCTTTCGGGTGGCTCTACTCACGGTCACGCCTTCGCGAAAAACATTGGCGTCGCCAATCTCCACATAGGTTTCCGTTAGAGGATCGAACCCCAGATCCTGGGGCAATCCGCCGATGACCGCCTGTGGACAGACGTGGTTGTTCCTTCCCATGCGAACGTACGAATGAATGACGGCATGGGCCTCGATGCGACAACCTTCCCCGATTTCGGTGCGGCTCTCAATCACGGCGTAAGGACCCACCGAAACGCCTATCCCTAGTTTGGCATCCGGAGCGATGCAGGCGGTAGGATGTATATTCGCAATCATAAATCCTCGGCTAAGCTCAGAACGGTTTCAACCGCGCGGATGACAGCGGGCGTGAAGGTCTTTTAAGCGCTCCTGGGCGACGTGGGTATAAATTTGTGTGCTCGACAAATCACTGTGCCCTAATAAGAGTTGAACCACCCGAAGATCAGCGCCATGATTCAGCAAATGCGTAGCGAAAGCGTGTCTCAAAGTATGGGGCGAAAGCGGCTTATGAATGCCGGCCAGCAAAGCATAGCGCTTAATGAGGTGCCAAAAGGCCTGGCGCGTCATTGCGGCTCCGCGATCCGTGACGAACACATCGTCGCTGCGTCTCCCCCTCAGGATCATCGGCCGTGCCGACTTCAGGTAACGGTTCACCCAATCTTCCGCCTCTTCGCCGATGGGTACCAAGCGATCCTTGCGTCCCTTACCCACTACGCGAACGACACCTTGGCGGAGATTCAATTGCCCGAGCGTAAGCCCGACCAATTCGCTTACACGAAGTCCGGTGGCATAAAGGACTTCCAGCATAACCCGATCCCGGCAGCCTAAAGGCTCATCGGTGTTCGGAGCCTCCAGCAAGGCTTCCACATCCTTCTCCGTGAGCGTTTTCGGTAGCGGGCGCCCGATGCGAGGCGCCTCTATGGACACGGTCGGATCTCTATCTACGCAGCCTTCGCGAGTGGCGAATAAGTAAAACTTCCGCAGGCTCGAAAGGAGTCGGGCGCTGGTCCGCTCACTCGCCTTCTGACGATATTTCAGCGCCAAGTAGCCTTCTATCTCGCCCGCCTCTACCTGGCAAAGCGATTTTTTGTGCGTATTGCTCAACCAAACGGCAAACAGGCTGACGTCACTTCCGTACGCTTTTTGAGTGTTCTCGCTTAATCCTTCTTCGACCCAGAGGGCGTTCATGAAACGCCGGATCAGATCACCATCCGAATCGGCAATGCGAGGTTCAATCGAGCCAACAGCCTTCATGCCTTATGAACGATGGCGTTTTCACAAAACGCGCCTGATTTATCTCGGTCCCCATACGACAAACGGGCAGCGCTCGCTGCCCGTCCTCGATTCCCGCATCAATCGCCGCGGCGATTTCTCGTTCCGATCAAATTTTTTCTTTGATACGGGCGGCCTTGCCAGTGCGGCTGCGGAGATAATAAAGTTTCGCGCGACGAACGTCGCCGCGGCGCTTAACCTGAATATCCTGGACCTGAGGACTATAGGTTTGGAAAACCCTTTCCACGCCCTCGCCATGAGAAATTTTACGCACCGTGAAAGCGGAATTGTATCCCCTGTTCCGCTTGGCGATGACCACGCCTTCATAGGCCTGCAGGCGCTCGCGATTTCCCTCTTTCACCTTCACCTGTACGACCACGGTGTCGCCTGGACCAAAGTCCGGGACCGTTTTCTGGCTCATCCATTCGCGCTCAAGTTGCTGAATAATGTGACTGGACATTGCGATTCCCCTTAATTCGTTCCGGCTTTCAATTCGTGTTTAAACTCTTCCAGCAAATTCCGCTGCTCCGCATCGAGCTCAAGCTTAGCTAATAAATCTGGTCTTCTTAACCAAGTTCGGCCCAGGGACTGTTTCAAGCGCCAGCGTCTGATCGCAGCATGGTCTCCACTCTGCAAAATCTCAGGAACTCGCCGGCCATCGAGCATTTCAGGCCGAGTGTAATGGGGGCAATCCAACAACCCCGCCATGTGCGAGTCCTGAACAGCCGAATCTGCATGCCCTAAAACACCAGGCAGCAATCTAACCACCGCATCGAACATCACCAGCACCGCCAACTCGCCACCGCTCAAGACATAGTCACCTATCGACCACTCTTCGTCGATTTCGGCTTCGATCAGGCGCTCGTCGACTCCCTCGTAGCGTCCGGCAACCAGAACAAGTCTCGGCTGCCGAGAAAGACGAACGACAACATCTTGAGTCAACAAACCGCCTTGCGGGCTCAAATAAATCGTCTTTGCGGCTAGATTCGAGTCAGCTCGTGCCGCACGGATTGCACTGCGCAACGGCTCGACTTTCATAACCATGCCCGGCCCACCGCCGTAGGGACGATCATCTACCGTTCTATGCCGATCCGAGGTCCAGTCCCGCGGATTCCAGAGCTTGAGATCGACAATCCCTCTTTCGATTGCCCGCCCGGTTACACCGCACCTGGCGGCACTTTCGACCATTTCGGGGAACAGGGTAACGACATCGAAACGCATTGAGCTACGGCTCTAAAAATCCGGATCCCAATCTACGATTAGAACACCCTCATTCAAGTCGACACTCTTAACGAATTCGCCGACCACAAAAGGGATCAAGCGCTCTCGCTCGCCGTGAACCGTCATAACATCGTTCGCACCGGTTTCCATCATGCCGGTCACGGCACCCAGACTAATGCCGGATGTCGTACGGACCTCAAGCCCGATCAAATCCGCCCAATAATATTCGCCTGGCTTCGTTGGCTGAAACTGTTCTCTGTTAACGAAGATATTCAGCGTAGATAACTGCAACGCTTGGTCACGGTTATCCACACCCTCCAGATGCGCTACGACCGTGTTCCCATGCCGGCGCCCGCCGACGATCTTAAATTCCTTTTGAGCTTTCTCATCGCCGATCAGCCACGGCGAATAACTCAAGATATTGTCTGGCGGATCGGTATGTGAGCGAACTCTTACCCACCCTCGGACGCCAAACGCACCCAACACTTCACCGGCGACAATCTGCCGCGCCACTGTAAACCTGTGTCGCGGGAATAAATTTAAGCCGCAGCCGAGTCTGCGCCTTTCCGAAATTCCTTAATCAAGGAGTGAACCCGTTCGGTCGTCTTGGCGCCTTGACTCAGCCAATACTGAACACGCGCATCATTTAAACGCAGTCTTTCGTCTTTCCCGGAAGCGATCGGGTTAAAAAACCCAACTCGCTCAATGTAACGACCATCTCGTTTACATCTGCTGTCGGCAACAACGACATGATAGAAAGGGCGCTTTTTTGCGCCACCACGGGCAAGACGAATCGTGACCATTAAATTTCCTCTTAAGGATGCAAGAACAACCCGAAAAAACCAGATATTTTACCGAAAAACCTGTTTATGTGAAGACTTGGCCGCCAAAATCATGCCAAACCAAGACTCAGCGCCAAAATTGAAACAGATTTGCGTCATACGGGCTAGATTGAAAACAGACTCGCAGCTCCCGAACCCACCCGAACCGGGTAATCGCCACTCGAGATCTTCTGCGCTTTAATGGAATGGCGGAGAGAGAGGGATTCGAACCCTCGATAGAGCTTTTGACCCTATACTCCCTTAGCAGGGGAGCGCCTTCAGCCTCTCGGCCATCTCTCCGAAACTGACGAGATTATAATCGACTTATTCCGTATGCTCAGCTGTTTTTTCTGGTGTTTGAGCCTGCTGCTCTCTTTTTATGCGCTCATAGATCTCTTCCCGATGCACAGAAACTTCCTTGGGCGCGTTCACACCAATGCGAACCTGATTACCTTTTACCCCTAATACGGTAACCGTTACATCATCCCCGATCATCAGAGTCTCACCGACTCTACGAGTCAATATCAACATAAATCCTTCCTTTCCGGTCGCTCGTGACCTACCTTAAAATGGTGCCGCTTGCCGCAACACCAAGCCAACCAACACAAACGGTTAAGCGCTATATTATATCAGTTTTTCTTATGTTTATAATGAAAATTTGACCTCACGCCGCTTCCACCGACTGATCGAGATTAAAGGCTTCGTGCAAACTCCGAACTGCGAGTTCCAGATATTTTTCATTCAAAACTACAGAAATCTTGATTTCGGAGGTCGATATCATCTGGATATTGATCCCCTCTTTTGCAAGAGCCTCGAACATCTTGCTGGCAATCCCGGCGTGCGAGCGCATCCCGACACCAACCAAGGATACTTTGACAATCTTGTCATCACCAGCAACTTCGCGCGCGCCGAGTTCGGCGCAAGTGCTATGCAGAATGTCCAAAGCTTTTCCATAGTCATTGCGATGCACTGTAAACGTGAAATCGGTTGTGCCGTCCTCTCCGATATTTTGGACAATCATATCGACTTCAATATTCGCATTTGCGATGGGACCAAGGATTTTATAGGCGATGCCTGGACGATCGGGCACACCCATAATGGTCAGCTTAGCTTCGTCTCGATTGAACGCTATGCCGGAAATTAGCGGCTTTTCCACGTTTTCTTCCTCGTAACTGATCAACGTGCCAGGGCCTTCCTTAAAACTCGAAAGCACCCGTAGAGGGACATTGTATTTACCGGCGAACTCGACTGATCGAATCTGCAATACTTTCGATCCCAAACTCGCCATTTCTAACATTTCTTCGAATGTAATTCGGTCCAGCCGCCTGGCGCGCGGCTCAACGCGCGGATCGGTGGTGTAAACACCATCCACGTCGGTGTAGATCAAGCACTCACTCGCTTTGAGCGCCGCAGCCAGGGCTACCGCCGTGGTATCCGACCCGCCGCGCCCCAATGTGGTGATATCACCATCCTCGGTGATGCCTTGAAAACCGGCTACCACCACCACCCTGCCCCGACCGAGATCACTCAAGATGCGATCGGTGTCGATATTCAAAATACGCGCCTTCGTATGGGCGCGGTCGGTGACGATTCTGACTTGCCCGCCAGTGTATGAGCATGCCGGGATGCCCTTTTCGTGCAGAGCCATGCACAGAAGAGCTATGGTGATCTGCTCACCCGTAGCGAGCAGTACATCCATTTCCCGCGGCTCGGGACGCGCTTGAATCTCCTGAGCCAAGGTCACCAGACGATTGGTTTCTCCACTCATTGCAGATACGACAACAACGATGTCCTCGCCTCTCCCTCGCGCCTTGACGATGTTGTCGGCGACATGTCGTATTCGCTCGGTACTACCCACCGACGTACCGCCGTATTTGTGTACGTATAAGGCCATGTTCTTCTGAGAAGTCTGTCTGTGATTATGCTGTATGGCGCCGCACCCAATCCGGTACGCTCTTCAACGCTGCGTCCAGCATTGCCGGATTGGTCCCCCCAGCTTGAGCCATATCGGCTCGGCCGCCACCTTTTCCGCCGACCTGCACGGCCACTGCGTTAACCAAATCCCCGGCCTTGATCCGGTTTATCTGATCTTTGGTTACTCCGGCGATCAGCGTCACCTTATCTTCTTTGACCGACCCCAGCACGATCGCTGCGCTCCCCAGCTTATTCCTGAGTTGATCGACCATATCCCGAAGCCCTTTCGGATCGCTTTCTTCCACTTTTGCCGCCAAAACTTTCACTCCGTCGACCGATATCGCCCGAGAGACCAGATCGTCACCTGCGGCACTCGCCAGCTTTGCTTTGAGTCGGTCCAATTCCTTCTCCAAAGAACGATTTCTTTCGAGAAGCTGGTTCACTTTTTCATCCAAAGCGTCCCGCCCGGCTTTCACTCTCTCTTCGAGAGACAGCAAGATGCGATCGTTTTTCTCTATCCAATCGACAGCGGCCTCACCTGTAACCGCTTCGATTCTACGAACTCCGGCTGCCACTCCGGTTTCGCTCACGATCTTAAACAAGCCAATGTCACCAGCGCGTTTGACATGAATTCCGCCGCACAATTCGGTCGAAAAATCGCCGATCCGAAGGACACGCACGTTATCGCCATACTTCTCACCAAACAAGGCCATCGCTCCCGCCTTGATGGCAGTCTCCCTCGGCATCATTTCCGCCGTTACGGCATCGTTGGCACGAATCTGTTCATTCACCAACCGTTCGATCGTCTCGATTTGCTCCGCCGTTACCGGCGCAAAGTGGGAAAAATCGAAACGTAACCGGTCGGGATCAACCAGGGAGCCCTTCTGAGTCACGTGGTCCCCTAGAACTTTCCTCAATGCCGCATGCAGCAAATGAGTCGCGGAATGATTGAGCGCCGTAGCATTGCGAGACTCGACATCGACTTCCGCCTCGCAAATCGAACCGGCTTTGAACTCGCCTTTCAATACTCGCCCGATATGAAGAATCAAATCGCCGGTCTTCTTCTGGGTATCCGATACTTCGAACAGATTGTCGCCCGCGCGAATGATGCCTCGATCGCCGACCTGTCCACCAGACTCGGCGTAGAACGGAGTTTTGGCCAAAATCAGAATGCCTTCCTCGCCGGCCGATAGAGTCTCAACGGGCTTGCCATCCCGTAGCGCCGCCTCAACGGCTGTCTCCTCATGCGAACTCTTATAACCGGTGAATTCACAGCGTACGTCGAGATGTACATCGTGGGAGTAATCGACGCCGAAATGACTGGCCGCGCGCGCACGCTCCCGCTGCTCCTCCATTGCTTTCTCGAAACCTTCCAGGTCCAAAATCAGACCATGCTCACGGGCAAAATCGGCTGTTAAATCAACCGGAAAGCCGTAGGTGTCATAAAGCTGAAACACAGCATCGCCGGAAATCGTCTTGCCGCTCATCCCCTTGAGATGGGCTTCCAGAACTCTCATCCCTTGCTCCAAGGTTTCGGCAAAACGCTCTTCTTCCTTCTTTAGGACTTGCTCCACCATGGACCGCGCCGCAGCCAAATCCGGATACGCATCACCCATCTGAGCGCAAAGCGGACCAACCAACCGGTAAAAGAAGGTCTCGCGAATCCCCAGCTTGTAACCGTGGCGAATCGCTCTTCGAATGATACGACGGAGCACATAGCCGCGCCCCTCGTTGGACGGCAAAACGCCGTCGGCAATCAGGAAAGCACACGAGCGAATATGATCGGCCAGTACTCTCAACGAGCTGTTGTCGGTGCTTCCGACTCGCGCAAGATCCGCTGCGGCCCTTATCAAAGCCTTAAAGATGTCGATTTCGTAATTGCTGTGTACGCCTTGAACGACGGCAGCAATCCGCTCCAAGCCCATACCTGTATCGACCGACGGCCTAGGCAATGGCGTAAGCGTTCCATCCGGAGCACGATCGTACTGCATGAATACGAGATTCCAGATTTCGATGTACCTATCGCCATCCTCGTTGAGCGAACCGGGCGGACCTCCCGGAATCCCTTCGCCATGGTCATAGAAAATTTCGGTACAAGGGCCACAGGGCCCCGTGTCGCCCATGCTCCAGAAGTTATCCTTAGAGCCTATGCGTGCAAACCGTGTTGGATCAACGCCTACATCGTTAAGCCAGATCGCCTCGGCTTCCTTATCCTGGTCGTAAACCGTAACCCAGAGCCGCTCGGCCGGCAGCTTCAAAACCCCGGTCAAAAATTCCCACGCGTAATGAATCGCATCACGCTTGAAATAATCGCCGAAGCTGAAATTCCCCAGCATCTCGAAGAACGTATGATGGCGCGCCGTATATCCAACGTTTTCCAAGTCGTTGTGCTTACCACCCGCTCTTACGCAGCGTTGCGCCGAGGCCGCGCGAACGTACGGACGCTCTTCTCGCCCCAAAAACACGTCTTTGAATTGAACCATACCCGCGTTCGTGAACAGCAGAGTAGGATCATCGGCCGGAATCAACGAGCTGGATGGAACGACCGTATGTTGCCGCTCCTCGAAATACTTCAAAAAAAGTGAACGCAGTTCTGCGCTGGTCATTTCGCTGCTACCGATGGTTTCATTCTTATTCTTGTGAGGATTATTCGCTGTCAGGATATCTCAAGCGTTTGAACAAGCGGCGGATCTGATCCGATTCGAAGCCACGTCGCCTAAGAAAGCGCTCCCGCGCCGCACGCTCTAGGAGCGAATCCGGAATGGTCTCGCCATACCTTTTGACATAAGTTTTATGGATCAACGCGTCCCAATCCCGATCATTTTCCAGCGATTTATCCACGTCGACGCCGTGCTGTCGCAACTCCTGTCTAATCCGGTACGCTCCGTATCCCTTTTCGGCGCGACTGCGCGCGAACACTTCAGCGAAACGCCCATCGCTCTGCAAGCCTTGAGATGCCAGATCTGCAACGACTTGCTCAACCACGGCTTCCGAATACCCCTTGCGGCAAAGCTTCTGCCGCAGCTCCGCACTGCTGCATTCGCGATGTGAAAGATAACGCAGGGCCGCAGCCTTTACCGCCTGCAACGAGTCGGGAACGTCGCTCAGGATCCGGCCTCCTCAAGCGGATCGGACGCAGCGACCTGCCCCACTGCAGGGGCGCTGCTGCCGAAGGCTTTTTCACGAATCTTAGACTCGATGCTTTCAGCCAACTCCGGACGCTCTTTCAGGAAATTGCGAGCGTTATCCTTACCTTGACCGATACGCTCCGCTCCGAGACTGTACCAGGAGCCCGACTTCTGCAGAATGCCGTAATTCACGCCCAAATCGACCAATTCGCCTTCGTGGGAAACGCCTTCGCCGTAAAGAATTTCGAAATCCGCATTCCTGAACGGAGGCGCCACTTTGTTCTTCACCACCTTGACACGAGTCTCGTTGCCGACCACTTCGTCACCATTCTTGATCGCCCCCAAACGGCGAATATCGAGACGAACCGAAGCGTAAAATTTGAGTGCATTTCCGCCGGTTGTCGTCTCCGGATTGCCGAACATAACGCCGATCTTCATGCGGATCTGATTGATGAAAATGACCAAAGTATTCGAGCGCTTGATATTGGCCGTAAGTTTTCGCAGCGCCTGAGACATCAAACGAGCCTGAAGACCGACATGGGAGTCGCCCATTTCGCCTTCGATTTCCGCTTTAGGCGTTAAAGCCGCCACTGAGTCGATCACGACGATGTCGACGCCGCCCGACCGAACCAACATGTCGGCGATTTCCAGTGCCTGCTCGCCGGTATCGGGCTGGGATACCAGCAAATCGTCCAGATTGACACCAATTTTTTCCGCGTAAACGGGGTCTAGGGCGTGCTCGGCATCGACGAAAGCCGCAACCCCGCCCCGCTTTTGAGCCTGAGCAATGACTTCGAGCGTCAGAGTCGTCTTGCCGGATGATTCGGGACCGTATATTTCTACGATACGTCCGCGAGGCAAACCGCCGCAGCCCAATGCGATATCGAGAGACAGCGAGCCCGTGGGAATGACTTCGAGGTCACGCATTGCGGGGACATCCCCCATCCGCATCACGGACCCTTTGCCAAACTGCTTTTCGATTTGCGAAAGCGCTGCACTCAACGCTTTCTTTTTGTTTTCGTCCATTAGATTAATACTGACTAAACCGTTGTAAATAATTACTAATTATCTCACAGACGAATCGTCGGGAATAGCCTGAAAACTCGGCAGGTTCCAGCTCTTCCGCACCAGATACAGTGAGCCGGCGCGGCTAATTTGGGACTCGATCAGACTGAACGAACTCACGCGCCAACGGATCGGATCGTCGATAGTCTGTGACGACACACTGTCGCGGCAAGCTTTCCTGGCCAGCGTCAGATGCGCCCGGAATGGCCTGTTTTCCATGACAAACCCAATTCGACCGAGGCCGGCAGTCAAACTGTTTGCCAAATGGTTCAGCGCTTCCGGCGCACTCAGGGGCGACAGGCAGATAATTCCCTTTTTCGGCCAAAACTCGATTCGATCGAGACTCAGCTCAAATGACTGTCCGACAATGCTGTCGCCAACCTGACTGACCACCGGCAACCGATCTTCATTCACTTCTCCCAAAAAAGCCAGTGTAATATGAAGATTTTCCCCCTTTACCCACTTAGCCGTAGCCGTTTGCTTGAGCGTATCGACAAGCTGCGCCAGTGAAGCGCGTACCGCCCCGTCTGGCCAAAGAGCGAAAAACAAACGAAGCGTTTTAATCTCGGCAGACATCAAGAATACCTTGAAGCGCGACTCTAACCGCTTGCCGCCTGACCTGACGCCGATCACCGCCGAACTGCATGTGTTTTACGCGGCAGATGCCATCGCCCCGCTGCCAAGCGAACCATACGGTGCCCACAGGCTTATCCGGCGTACCGCCGGTCGGCCCGGCGATTCCGCTAACGGCCGCCGCCACGCCCGCCGCACTATGACTCAAGGCACCCGCAGCCATGGCTCGCACCGTTTCGACGCTGACAGCGCCATAAACTTCGATGATTTCGCTCGGCACGCCCAGCAACTCGTACTTCGCCTGATTGCTGTAGGTGACGAACCCTCTATCGAACCAAGCGGAGCTTCCGGGCACATCGGTGATACATTGGGCCACCCACCCACCGGTGCAAGACTCGGCCAAGACTAGCACTCGCTCCTGAAGCCTCAGGATCTGCCCAACCTCGCGCGCCAACGCGTATAACGCTTCGTCCTCCGCCATATGTCAGCCATTCGCTCAATCGCAGACCTTTATTCTATCCGATAAACTACTCTGATGACCGATCAAGCAACCACACTCTCCAGACATACCCCACTGATGCAGCAGTACCTGCGCATCAAGGCCGAACACCCCGAGCAGCTTCTCTTTTTCCGAATGGGGGATTTTTACGAACTCTTCTACGAGGATGCGCGTAAAGCCGCACAACTCCTGGACATCACCTTGACCGCTAGGGGCGAATCGGCCGGCGAACGCATACCTATGGCGGGTGTCCCCTATCATGCCGTCGATGGTTATCTCGCTCGACTGATCAAACTCGGTGAATCGGTTGCGATCTGTGAACAAATTGGAGATCCAGCCGCTTCCAAAGGTCCCGTCGAACGCAAGGTCGTACGCATCGTCAGCCCCGGCACAGTGACCGAAGAGGCCTTGCTGGAGGATCGCAAAGAGAATCTATTGGTCGCCATAGTCCAGCTCGGCGAAATTTATGGTCTCGCCGGATTAGACCTGGCCGGCGGACGATTCACAGTTCAGCAGGTCACCAGCCTGGAGAGATTAGCCGGCGAACTGGAGCGTTTAAATCCTTCTGAGCTACTCATCAGCGAAGAATGGTCGCCACCACCAACCATAGCCGCAAGGCGTGGGATCACCCGGCGACCGTCTTGGCACTTCGACCCCGAGAGCGCACGCCATCGATTGCTTCTTCAATTCAAAACTCAAGATCTCTCCGGCTTCGGCTGCGAAGGTTCGCCCGCGGCGATCGCCGCCGCAGGTTGTTTGCTTCAATATGTTCAGGACACCCAAAAAAGCGCGCTGCCCCACATCCAAGGGTTACGGACAGAAACTGGCGAGGAAAGCATCATCCTGGACGCGGCAAGCCGGCGCAACTTGGAATTGGATTTTCATCCGTCGGGTCGGGTCAATCTTACCCTGTTCGGCGTACTCGACCGCACCTCAACCGCCATGGGCGGACGCCTGCTGCGACGCTGGCTCCATCATCCTCTACGAGATCAACGCATTCTTTATCAGCGTTACGAGGCCATAGAGGCACTACGCAAAGATAGGAATTACGCTTCCATTCGCGATGTGCTTGCATCAGTCGGGGACATTGAACGCATCGTCGCCCGCATCGCGCTCAAATCGGCGCGGCCGCGGGATCTCGTGGTATTGCGAGCATCGTTAGGTACGCTACCCGAGCTCTTAAATCAGCTCGAAACCCTGGAGAGCACGCTCCTTACGGACATACGGCAGCGGATTCGAGAGCAGCCTGAAATTTACCAACTGCTCGATCGCGCGATCATAGAAAACCCGCCTATGCTGATCCGCGATGGCGGCGTCATTGCCGAAGGTTACCATCCGGAACTGGACGAACTACGCAACCTCAGCCAAAACACGGAACGCTTCCTGGTTGACCTCGAGCAGCGGGAACGCCAGCGAACTGGGCTATCAAACCTAAAGGTCGGATACAATCGTGTGCAAGGCTTCTATCTCGAGCTTTCCCGCACGCAGGCCGACAGGGTCCCGGCAGACTACATCCGGCGCCAAACCTTGAAGGGTGCCGAGCGCTATATCACGCCAGAACTAAAAGCCTTTGAAGATAAGGTGCTGAGCGCACGGGAACGCTCCCTAGCGTTTGAGAAAGCCCTTTATGACGAGCTATTGGATATTCTTGGCACGTCGATAAAAGCGCTGCAGGACTGCGCTTCAGGGCTCTCGGAGCTGGACGTCTTGGCCAACCTGGCCGAGCGCGCCGAAAGCCTGAACCTCACCATGCCCCTACTAATCAAGGAACCAGGCATTCGCATCACAGGCGGCCGCCATCCCGTCGTCGAAACGGTTGCCGATACGCCGTTTGTCCCCAACGATTTGGAACTCAACTCCGACCGCCGCATGCTCATTATCACCGGCCCCAATATGGGCGGGAAATCCACTTATATGCGCCAAACCGCACTTATCGTCTTAATGGCTCATATCGGCAGCTACGTGCCTGCGGAAGCGGCGATGATAGGCCCGATCGACCGGATTTTCACCCGGATCGGTGCCTCCGACGACTTGGCCAGCGGCCGATCGACATTTATGGTCGAGATGACCGAGACCGCGAACATCCTTCATAACGCGACATCATCAAGTCTCGTGCTAATGGATGAGATCGGTCGCGGCACCAGCACCTTTGATGGCTTGGCGCTGGCCTGGGCAACGGCCGACTACTTGGCACGCAAGATCCAGGCGTTCACGCTTTTTGCGACCCACTACTTCGAATTGATTACGCTGCCTGACGAGTGCCCCGGGGTACAGAACGTCCATCTGGACGCAGTAGAGCACGGCGATGGGGTCGTGTTCCTTCATGCCGTCAAGGACGGCCCGGCCAACCAGAGCTACGGACTCCAGGTGGCTGCTCTGGCTGGCGTGCCGAGAACGGTGATTGACAACGCGCGCAAGAAGTTGACGGTTCTGGAGAACCAGACCTATGCGGAACATCAAAGCGAAGCACGGCAATTCGACCTTTTCGCGAATGCCGAGCCTCACCCTGCGTTGGATCTGCTCAGAACGATCAGACCCGAAGAAATCACGCCCAAACAGGCCTTGGACTTGCTGTTCACCCTAAAGGACTTGACGAACTGAGAGCAAGACGCTGGAGTCGACCACGCCTAAATGGGCGCTTATTTTTCGCTCTCTTGAGCCAAAATCTTGGCCAATTGACTAGCCGGCACGTATCCCGGCAGTATGTTCCCTTTCTCGGTGACAAGCATGGGCGTTCCGGCGGCGCCCATTTGCGTTCCCAGTGTCAGATGCCGATCTACCGGGTTGTCGCATTGCCGGTTTTCGATGGTCTCGCCACGCTTCGCCTTGGTCAAAGCCGCGTTGCGATCGTCCGCACACCACACCGACACCGCTTTCTTGTAGGAATCAGAGCCTTCGCCAGCGCGCGGGAAAAACAGGTAACGAATCTCGATACCTTCCGTTAGATACTGATCGATCTCCGAATGCAGTTTTCGACAGTAGCCGCAATCGATATCGGTGAACACGTATAGCAAGTGCTTCGAACTCTTAGGCTTGAAGACTATCATGTTGTCTGAGCCGACTTTTTTCAGAGAACTGACTCGAGCGTCGGCCAGCTTGCCTTCCGTTAAATCTTCGCGCGCCTTAATATCGATCATCGAGCCCTGAAACAAATACCGACCGTCCTCCGAAACATAGAACAGCTTCGGCCCAACAACGACTTCGTAAAGCCCCGACATGGCGGACGGTGTGATCGAATCCGGCTTGACTCCGGGCAAAGCGTCCTTTAACGCTTGTTCAATGGCTTTATTGTCGGCATAGGCCGGCCCGAAAAAAAGAGCCGCCATGCCCAAGAATGCGACGCCCCAATGTGTTTTCATGAATGTATCCGTGGGTTGCTTCGGTTTCGATTTATGTCAGCAAACGCTCGATGTCGAGAATGAATGCCAGACTCATCAAGGATAACAGAATGAATAAGCCGATTTGCTGAAAGAACGCTTGCGTCTGCTCCGACACGGGACTGCCTTTGACAGCCTCGACCAGATAAAACATGAGATGTCCGCCGTCGAGCACGGGAATCGGCAATAAATTCAACACGGCCAAGCTGACGCTGACAATGGCGAGAAACTTAAGAAATTGACTAAAGCCTATGCTCGCCGATTTTCCGGCATACTGAGCGATGCTGATCGGACCACTCAGGTTTTCGATGCCTGCTTTACCGACCAGCATCCGCCCGATCATTTTCAAAGTCAAAACGGAGTAATCGCCGGTTTTTTCTACTGCGGCCACAAACGCAGGAAGCACGCCGAGACGATACTCTACCTGCATTGCATCAATAAGGTGCTCGGGTATCTGAACTGCAGCGCCTATTCTCCCGATACGACCTTCTTCCGATTCAACCGGCGTCGGCGTTACCGAGCGAGACAAGCGCTCGCCACCGCGCTCCACGACGACTTCGAGCGAAGCGTTGGGATGGGCGCGCACATGATCCACCCACTCCCGCCATGTCCTAATCGGTCTGCCGTCCACACTTACCAGCCTATCGCCAGCCTGCAACCCGGCTCTCTCCGCCGCACCGCCCGGCTCGACCCTATCGATAATCGGCGGAATATCCGGCTCCCAAGGACGAATGCCCAGGCGCTGATACAATAAATTAGGCTGCTGTGCGAGTTCCTCCGGTACCGTCAGGGTTCGCTGCAGTTGTTCACCGCCCTTCGTCTTGACGTCGACGGGAATCGCTTCACCCTCCATGATTCGCTCCAGCAATTCGCCCATGGCTTGGTTCCAGGTAGGCGTCGCTTCACCTGCCACAGCCACAATCTCGTCGCCTTCCGCAAACCCGACCTGAGCCGCCAACGAGCCGCTGGCCACGGGTCCCAACACGGGGCGCATGCCGGTTTCGCCGATCATGAAAACCGCCCAGTAGACCAGAATCGCTAAAATGAAATTGAAGAACGGTCCTGCAAATACAATCGCTACGCGACGAATTAGAGATTGACGGTTGAAAGCATAAGGCAGATCAGCCGGTGCTACTGTTCCCTCCCGTTCATCCACCATTTTCACATAGCCGCCCAAGGGAAGCGCCGCCACGGTGAATTCGGTGCTATCAGGCGTTCTTTGATGACGCCAGAGAATCTTCCCGAACCCCAACGAAAACCGGATAACCTTAACTCCTAATTTCCGCGCAGCCCAAAAATGGCCCAACTCATGAAAGGCGATCAGGATTGTTAACGCTACGATGAAGTAAAAAAGCGTATGAAGGAGCGAAAACATGGGAGCGTTAATACACCGCTAGCCGATTGATATATGACTCGGCCGTCGAGCGAGCGATTCGGTCCGCATCGAGAACGGCATCGATTGTATTGGCGGGGCCCGGCACAATAGTCGCCATGCAATGCTTGATTGTCTCTGGAATATCCGTGAACCGTATCTTACGATCCAAGAACGACGAAACGGCCACTTCGTTCGCGGCATTTAGAATAGCCGGCATCGTTCCGGCTGCACGAACAGCTTGATAAGCCAAACTCAAACATGGAAAACGAGCTTCATCCGGTGCCTCGAAGTCCAATTGTCTGACACTGAATAGGTCCAGAGGTTCCGCCCCAGACTCGAATCGCTCCGGCCAAGCTAAGGCATGGGCGATGGGAATACGCATATCCGGGCTACCCATTTGCGCCAGCACCGTCCCGTCGACATAATCGACCAACGAATGAATGACGCTTTGCCGATGAATAACGACTTGAATGCGCTCAGGCAGCATGTTGAACAACAGGCATGCTTCGATCACTTCTAGCCCTTTGTTCATCATAGTAGCCGAATCGACCGAAATTTTCCGCCCCATAACCCAGTTGGGATGAGCCACGGCTTGATCCGGCGTTACGTCGTCCAACTCATCTAATGGCTTACGCAAAAAAGGACCGCCGGAAGCGGTAAGCAAAATCCGCCGGACGCCGGAAGCCGTCTGACCGGCGCAGTAATCTGCCGGCATGCACTGAAAAATGGCATTGTGCTCACTGTCGATCGGCAGCAGCTTGGCGCCCGACTTGGCAACCTCGGCCATGAAAAGCTGCCCCGACATCACCAGCGCCTCTTTGTTCGCCAAGAATACGGTCTTGCCGGCTCTTGCCGCCGCCAAAGTCGGCAAAAGCCCCGCCGCCCCGACAATAGCGGCCATGACGCCATCCACTTCAGGCAACATGGCCACCTCTTCCAGAGATTTCGTGCCGCTTAGCACTTCGGTATCCGGCAGCCCAGCAGCACAGAGCCGCCGTCTCAATTCTTCAGCCTGCCCTTCGCTACGGAGAACCACATATGAAGGCCGGAACTGCTGACATTGCTCATAAAGCCGGTCCAGATTGTTATTCGCGGTAAGCGCCACGACCCGGTAACGATCCGGATGCCGTGCAACCACATCGAGCGTGCTGACGCCAATGGATCCTGTCGAGCCAAGAATGCAAATGCCTTTCATCTTAATGGGCTCCCTTGTTCGAGGGAGATTTTTCTTCGTTTACGACGCCTTCTTCCACAAAACCTTCATCGTTTGTCCCCTCCTCGTCATGAGGCGTTATGTCTCCGGAACTTTCAGCAGGCAGCTCCTCGGGAATGACGATATTTGTTTCCAACTCCGCCGTCAAAAATACTCCGAGCAGCAACGAACCGGCATAAAAGATCGAAACTGCCGCCAGCAAGCTATCGATGCGATCGAGAATTCCACCGTGCCCCGGTAATACGGCGCCACTGTCCTTCACCCCGCGAACGCGCTTTGCTAGGCTTTCGAAAAGGTCGCCGCATACTGACGCTGCCACTGTAAACAAAGACAGGAACACGAAATCGGCAAGGGCGATAGCTTCGAGCTTTGCGAATAGCCCTACCGCAATTGCCAGGACCGCCGCAGCGAACAAGGCCCCATAAACCCCTTCAACGGTCTTGCCGGGACTGATCGGTTCCAGCAACTTGGTATGGCCCCAGCGCTTGCCCACAAAATAAGCCGTCACATCGGCCGCCCAAACGAGAAATACCAGATAAAAAACCTGTTCCTGACGAAAATTCAAGCGCAGCCAGACCATCAAGATCCAACCGGTGATCAGCACGAATGCACCGGCGGCCAGTTTCGCAGCAAGCGGATACTGGATCTTGACCAAACGCTCAGGTATCCGACGGAACGCGATTCCCCACACGAACCACCAGGCCACTACGGGCCAGTAAAACCACTCAGGCAGTTCACCCGGTGCCCAGTCGATGGCGAAATACCGCGCAGCAAGCAGAAAAGCGAACACCACACCGACGAAACTGAGACGCGACGATAAGCTACCGAGACCGGAAAGATTCGCCCACTCCCAAGCGCCAGCTAAAATAATCGCGCCCCAAAACACCGCAAAACCGTCAGCGGGCAAGAATAAAATCGCGGCGATAATGAGCGGCGCCAGCACCAAAGCGGTAATGACTCGATTTTTCAGCATGACTGTCTCGTAAATAGCAAAATTAACGGGATTCGCTTGTCTTAGTGCAAACGTTTTCTGGAACCAGATCCTCGACTTGCTCGCTCGTATATCCGAAGCGGCGCTGTCGACTTGCGTAGTCGTTCAACGCGAGTTCGAGTGATTGTTCGTCGAAATCTGGCCACAAGGCAGGCGTGAAATAGAGTTCGGTGTAAGCCAGCTGCCACAACAAGAAATTGCTAATCCGCTGTTCGCCACCGGTGCGAATGAAAAGATCGGGCTCGGGCAGATCCGTCAGGGTCAACTGAGATTCAAAGACATCCGCGCTAATGTCTCCGGAACACAGCTCGCCTCGTGCGACCTTTTCGGCCAGCGCACGGGCAGCCTGCAAAATATCCCAGCGGCCGCCGTAATTAGCCGCGATGGTCAGGTTCAAATGGGTATTCGAACTGGTAAGCCTTTCGGCGGCCGAAATCTTTTCCTGCAGCGCGGGCGAAAACGCCGCCCGATCGCCGATCACCCGAAGCCGGACGCCATTTTCATGAAGCTTTTCGGTTTCCCGCTCCAAGGTTGTCAAAAACAGCTCCATGAGCAGAGACACCTCTTGCGGAGGACGCCGCCAGTTTTCGCTGCTGAAGGCGAACAGGGTGAGCGCCTCGATTCGGCGCTTCAGACAGTGTTCGATAACCTTTCGTACTGCCGAGACACCGGCGCGATGCCCAGCCGTACGCGGCAGAAAACGCTTTTTTGCCCAACGGCCATTACCATCCATAACGATGGCGATATGGCGGGGCAGCCGGTCATCATCGATAGGGACAGCGGGCACTTCCATATTTAGGTTCCGAACTGATCATCATTTTGGAAAACGAGATGCCCAACCGTTCCTGAGTGAAATCGGTTTCGCCGGGGGCACCATCGAATACTGGCTGATAATTATTGAAGAAAGAGCCGAATTTCGACACGACCGGAAGGGACCGATTAAATTGCCATTAAGTCCGCTTCCTTTTCGCTCAGCAAACCATCGACGTCTTTAATGTACTGATCGGTCAATTTTTGAACTTGCTCTTGACTGCGTCGCTCCTGGTCTTCCGAGATTTGCTTTTCCTTCAACGCAGCCTTGAGCTCATTATTGGCATCGCGCCGTATATTGCGAATCGCGACCCGGGCATTTTCGGCTTCGTGACGCACGACCTTGATCAGGTCGCGCCGCCGTTCTTCGGTAAGCGGCGGCATGGGGACACGGATTACCGAACCGGCAGTCGAGGGATTCAGCCCCAAATCGGACGTCATGATCGCCTTTTCGATAGCCTGAACCATACTGCGCTCCCATGGGGTCACGGTCAGTGTTCGGGCATCTTCGACAGCGACGTTGGCCGTTTGCGTTAACGGTACCTCGTTGCCGTAGTAAGACACCATGATGTGATCCAAGAGGCTGGGATGAGCTCGGCCGGTCCTTATCTTGGCAAACTCATGCTTGAGCGCCTCGATACTCTTCTTCATTCGTTCCGCAGTCCGTTTTTGAATATCGTCGATCATGGTTATCTACCGGTTTCAATTAAGGATCCAATATCTTCGCCCAGAACCACGCGCATGACGGCCCCGGGATCGAACACGTTCATCACCCTCAGCGGCATATTATGGTCGCGGCACAAAACCAGCGCCGTGGCATCCATTACATTAAGGCGTTGATCCAAGGCCTCGTCATAGGTCAGCCTCGAGTAAAACCGCGCATTGGAATCCTTGAGCGGATCCGCCGAATAAACCCCCTCCACTTTAGTGGCCTTAATCAGCAACTCGGCATTGATCTCGATCGCACGCAGGCTGGCTGCCGAATCCGTCGTGAAAAATGGATTGCCGGTACCCGCAGCAAAGATGACTACCCGCCCTTTCTCAAGGTGTCGGACTGCACGACGCCTGATGTAATCCTCGCAAACCTGATTGATTTTCAAAGCCGACATGACGCGGACCGGCTGCCCGAGTTTTTCAAGGGCGTCCTGCATAGCAAGGGCATTCAGGACTGTGGCCAGCATACCCATGTAATCGCCGGTAACCCGATCCAAGCCTTCTGATGCCTTTTCCGAGCCACGTATGATGTTGCCGCCCCCAATGACCAGCCCCACCTGGACACCGATCTGACACAAATCATTTATTTCGTGCGCTAGACGCTTAATCGTTTGTGGGTCGATACCACTTCCCTGTTCACCCATAAGCGCTTCGCCGCTTAACTTCAGCAGAATTCGGGTGTATTTAGGCGCGCTCATCGGTTCAAATTCTGTGTTGTCGATTGGTTATCCGCAAACCCCTGACGGGTCGCCGTGCAAAGCACTCCGCCAGAGGTTTACTCACGAAAGTTTAACTGTTTCTTACTTGTGCCATCACTTCTTCGGCGAAATTGCTTTCTACCTTTTCTATGCCTTCGCCAACCTCGAATCGTACAAAGCGACCTACGCTAGCTCCTCGGCTACTCAGCAACTTACCGACAGTCTGATCGGGATCTTTGACGAAAGGTTGACCGAGCAAGGTAACTTCCCCCAGGAATTTCTTGATCTTGCCCTCTACCATTTTCTCGACGATATTAGCAGGCTTCCCTTCGGCTTCAGCCTGCGCCTTGGCGATATCCCGCTCCTTGGCGACCGTTTCGGCAGGCACGCCTTTTTCGTCCACGCACAAGGGTTTGCTAGCCGCGACGTGCATGGCAATATCCCGACCCAACTCCTGATCACCGCCGACCAACTCGACAAGAACACCGATCCGGGTTCCGTGCAAATAACTCGCGATATTACCGCTTTCCGATGTAATGCTCTCGAACCGCCGCACATTGATATTCTCGCCGATTTTGGCAACCATAGCCCGGCGCGTTTCCTCCACGCTGGATCCCGAGGACGGCATCACAGTAGCGAGCAATTCGTCGAGCGAACTAGCTGTCGAATCCAATGCGGTTTGCACGACGTTATTGACGAACTCTACGAAATCATCGCCCTTGGCGACGAAATCGGTCTCGCAGTTGATTTCCACGATGACCGCACGCTTACCATCGGCACTCGTTTTCGTAGAAATACGGCCTTCGGCGGCAGTGCGGCCAGACTTCTTGTCTGCTTTCGCGAGACCCGCTTTCCGCATCAACTCAACTGCGGCTTCCATATCACCGTTGGCATCCTGCAACGCCTTCTTGCATTCCATCATCCCCGAACCGGTGCGTTCGCGGAGCTCCTTCACCATTGCGGCACTGATATTCATTGACCGAACCTCATCATTAATTGCTTATCATCGCTATTCAAGCATTTACGCTTATAAAAACGCCCCCTGATGGAGGCGTTTTGAGCGTATCAACGCATTCAGGCACGAAAAACGCATGCCTTACTCGGCATATGCGCTAGCCGCTTCCGCAGCGGAATCCGAACTCGTCTCGGTATTTGACTCCATCTCCACAAATTCGTCTTCCCCTCCGGCAAAATCGAGACTGTGCGCCTTGCCTTGCAGGATGGCTGTCGCGGCGCTCTGCGCATACAGCTGAACAGCACGAATGGAGTCGTCGTTGCCCGGTATGACATAGTCGATGCCGACCGGGCTGTTGTTGGTATCGACAATGCCGACGACCGGAATGCCCAGCTTTTTCGCTTCGCTGATGGCATTCTTTTCATAGCCTACATCCATAATGAACAACACCTCCGGAAGCCGGTCCATATCCCGAATCCCGCCCAAACTATGCTCCAACTTCTCCAACTCGCGCATCATGCCGAGCGCTTCCTTCTTGTTGAACCGCTGCAAGCGACCGTCGTCCCGCATCGCTTCAAGCTCTTTCATGCGAGCGATAGATTGTTTGATGGTCTTGAAATTGGTGAGCATTCCGCCCAACCAGCGATAATTCACATAAGGCATACCACAGCGCTTGGCTTCATCTTCGATGACCTTGCGGGTGGTTCTCTTGGTGCCGACGAAAAGAACTCTGCCTCTGTTGGCCGCCTGCTGTTCGAGGTATTTCATGGCCTCATTGAACAGAGGTATAGTCTTTTCCAGATTGATGATATGGATGTTGCTCCGCGCGCCGAAAATATACGGAGCCATCTTGGGATTCCAATAGCGCGTCTGGTGACCGAAATGTACGCCGGCCTCCAGCATTTGGCGCATGGTTACATTGGACATTCAAATCTCCTAATAGAGCTGAGCCGGATT
The DNA here is from genome assembly GCF_039794385.1 of Methylocaldum sp. Lineage (NCBI taxonomy): Bacteria > Pseudomonadati > Pseudomonadota > Gammaproteobacteria > Methylococcales > Methylococcaceae > Methylocaldum > Methylocaldum sp. Next base: position 41,663 of record NZ_JBDIVO010000002.1, read on the forward strand.
GAACCGGCGATGGGTTGAGCCTCCACGCACCCCAACCGGCGACCAAATCACGGGGATGTGGCACCCCGCCGGACGTGACGATACGTGTGTGTTATTGCCAAAAATAGCAGCGCTTTATACCATAACCTGCTTTATTCAACAATCCGACCCTTTTCCCGCATCCTCGCTCGACCGAGCGCCACACGAACCAACGAATCTCGCGATGAGCATCATCCTGAAAACGCCTGCCGAAATTGAGAAAATGCGTGTCGCGGGCCGACTCGCTGCACAAGTATTGGAAATGATTGAGCCATTCGTGGTTCCCGGGGTAACGACTGAAGAACTGGATCAAATTTGCCACGACTACATTGTCGATGTGCAAAAAGCCATTCCCGCTCCCCTGAATTACAAGGGATTTCCCAAATCCATCTGCACCTCGGTGAACCATCAGGTATGCCACGGCATACCAGGTCCGAAGAAACTGAAAAGCGGCGATATCGTCAACATCGACATCACCGTAATTAAGGACGGCTATCACGGCGACACCAGTAAAATGTTTCTGGTCGGTGAAGTGCCCATACGAGCCAAACGCCTGGTGAAGATCTGTCAGGAGGCCATGTATCTGGGAATTCAGCAAGTACGTCCTGGCGCGCGGTTGGGCGATATCGGCTTTGCCATTCAGCGTCATGCGGAGTCCCACGGCTATTCCGTCGTGCAAGAGTTCTGCGGGCACGGTATCGGCCGGAACTTTCATGAAGACCCCCAGGTGCTCCACTACGGCAAATCTAATACCGGAATAATGCTGGAACCGGGTATGATTTTCACCGTCGAACCCATGATCAACTTGGGCAAACGCTACGTGAAAATACTTCCCGACGGATGGACCGCTGTAACTAAAGACCACAGCCTGTCCGCACAGTGGGAGCACACGGTTTTAGTTACGGCGGATGGCTACGAAATCCTCACCCTGCGTCAAGAAGAGGCACACGCGATTGAAAACGGCCGACTTAAACTCGCCGCGTTATGACGATATCCTTTCGTCCGCCGAGCGCATCAGGTCGCTTAGAGAACATATCCAACAGAATAATGCGGAGCTAACCGAGCGCTTTCACGCCGGCATACCAGCCGCCGAACTGATTCAGGCGCGCTCCGATTTCATCGATGAACTGCTCGGAGCCTGCTGGAATCATTTCCTCGGATCCGACGCCGAACAGCTCGCACTTATTGCGGTAGGGGGCTATGGCCGACGCGAGCTGCACCCTTACTCCGATATCGATGTTTTGATTCTCCTCGATTTTCACCACAGCGGCGCGAATCGAGCCGAAGAACCGCCCTACCGGCAAGGCTTGGCCGATTTCTTCAATTTGCTGTGGGACATTGGCCTCAAGCCCGCTCACAGCGTCCGTACGATCGAAGAGTGCGTGGAACAGGCCCGGCAAGATGTGACGGTCATCACCAATCTCATGGAATCCCGACTGCTCCATGGTTCCTCGGCGTTGTTCAAGGAGCTGTGGGCGCGTATCGGCCCCGAACATCTCTGGTCCTCGCGAGAGTTCTTCGAAGCCAAGATGGCTGAACAAGCCGCACGCTATGCCAAATACCACGACACGGCCTACAACCTGGAGCCTAATATCAAAGAGGGCCCGGGCGGTCTCCGGGATATCCAAATCATCGGATGGATTATCAAGCGCCATTACAATGCGTCGAATCTGAACGATCTGCTCCTGCACGGCTGGCTAACCGAAGCGGAGCACGGCGAGCTCATGCAAGCGCAGCATTTCCTCTGGCAGCTCCGTTTCGCCTTGCACACGTTGACCGGGCGTTGCGAAGATCGCCTGCTGTTCGAGTATCAAAAGGAGCTGGCCCTACAGTTCGGATATCAGGATCCGGACGTCAACCAAGCGGTCGAGCAATTCATGCAGCGCTATTTCCGCACCGTCATGGGACTGGAGCGGCTGAACGAAATGCTATTGCAACTGTTCAAGGAAGCCGCACTGCATCGCGATGAAGATGCCGTAATCCTCCCGATCAACAGAAACTTTCAGGCGGTCAACAACTACATCGAGGCACTGCACCCGAACGTTTTTCGGGAACAGCCTCTTGCCCTGCTGCAAATATTTCTCCTATTGCAGCAAAACGCCAGCTTGTTAGGCATACGCGCCGCGACCATCCGGCTCATTCGCCAACATCTCTACCTGATCGACGAGAATTTCCGCAACGATCCGGAAGCTTGCCGGCTTTTTATGGAAATCCTGCGCCAACCGGGAGGCATCACGCATCAACTGCGGAGGATGAACCGCTACGGCATTCTGGCCGCGTATCTCCCGGCTTTCGGCCGCGTCGTCGGCCGCATGCAGTATGATCTCTTCCACGTTTACACCGTGGACGAACATACGCTCTTCGTAGTACGCAACCTCAGACGATTCGCTCTAGAAAAGCACAGAGCCGAGCATCCCCTCTGCAATGAAATTTTTCAGATCATCGAAAGACCGGAGCTTCTATACATTGCCGGCTTAATGCACGACATCGCCAAAGGTAGCGGCGGCGATCATTCCGTCATCGGCGCGGACATTGCCGAGGGTTTTTGCCAACGCCACGGCATAAGCCGTCGGGACACCGACCTGGTCAAGTGGCTGGTTCAGAACCATTTGCTCATGTCCATGACAGCTCAGCGCAAGGATATCAGCGATCCAGACGTCATTCATGAGTTCGCCACCGCCATCGGCAACCAAGACACGCTGAATTATCTATATCTCTTGACCGTGGCCGACATTCGCGCCACCAACCCGAACCTGTGGAACTCGTGGAAAGACGCCCTGCTCAAGGAACTGTATCTCACGACGCGGTGGACATTCCGACGAGGACTCACAAAACCGCTGGAACAAGAAGAAAAGATCAATGCGGTCAAAGCGGAAAGCCTTGCTCTGCTGAGGCGCTTAGGCATCAGCGACCGAACCATCGAAAAAGTCTGGCAGATGGTTAACGACGAATATTTTCTGCGCTATTTGGCGGAGGAAATCGCCTGGCATACCGTGGCCATCAGCGCCTGCAAGCCGGGAGACTTACCCCTGGTCCTGTTGCGCCCGGTCAGCCAGCGGGGGAGCGCGGAAATTTTCCTGTATGCGAAAGACCAGGATTTCATATTCGCTTACAGTACGGCGGTTTTGGACCAACTCGGATTGACCGTCTTCGACGCCAAGATCATCACTTCCGCCGATGGCTATGTGTTGAACAGCTATCACGTCCTCGAGCAGACTGGAGAACCGATCAACGATCACCTGCGGCAGGCCCAGATTTGCAGCCGATTGCGGGCATGCCTGCTACAACCGAGCTGCACACCGCTACGCGTCCATCGGCGCGAACCGCGGGAAATAAAACATTTCACGGTACCCACTCAAATTTATTTTCACGACGACCCGCAGAACCGTTATTCGATTCTGGAATTGGTCGCCACCGACCGCCCTGGGCTTTTGTCGAAGGTCGGCCAAGCGTTCAGGGAATGTGACGTGCGCCTCTATAATGCAAAAATTTCCACCATCGGCAGCAGAGCCGAAGACATTTTCTATATCACCGACCATCGCGATCATCCGCTAAACAGCGAACTCCAGAAGCGCCAATTGAGCGAAGCGATCATCGCGCTGGTGGGAACAAATTAAACGTTTTTCCGCATCCGTTTCAGATATAGCGGAGTCCGCAACCCCGTTTTTTCGTCAAAGACTCGTGCTATGCTTGCGGCGACCGATCAATGGGTCGTACCTTTTGGAAGCCATGTTTCCAAGCCTAATCGGAGGATAAAGCCATGCCGACGGTTGCAGATCCGCTGCTCGAAAACTGGTATCAAGATGCCGAGACCGGACGATCGTTTCGTGTTGTCGCATTGGACGAGGAAAACGACGCCATCGAAATCCAGTATCTCAACGGCGATCTCGGCGAATTTGACTTTGCCTCTTGGTACGAATCGCCTTTTGCGCCTATAGAGCCCCCCGAAGACTGGAGCGCTCCTTTCGATGACGTGGAAATCGATGACCTCGGTTACACCGATCCGGATTTGCATGAACCGGATCAGCGGGATCTCACCTTGGACGACTTTCTAAACGAAGAAGACGAGCATTGATTTTCGCTTGGCTTGACTCGCCTCGTCGCCGCCCGAACGATCACGATGCGGGAAATGCGCTGTATCGCTCGATGAATCCGAACGTTTCGGCTACGGGCTTGCAGGTTAGATGTCCCTGGTAAGTGTTTACGGCCTTGGCAAACCCTGGATTTTCGCGAAACGCCGTCAAGCCCTGATTGGCTAACTGGAGGACATAGGGAAAGCTGGCCTCGGTTAAAGCGATCGTCGATGTCCGGGGATAAGCGCCGGGCATGTTGGTCACGCAGTAATGGATGACGCCGTGCTTCTCGTAAACGGGTTCTGAATGAGTAGTGGGCCGCGAAGTTTCCACGCAGCCGCCCTGATCGATGCTGACGTCGACGATCACGGAACCGGGCTGCATCGATCCGACCATTTTCTCGGTCACCACGTAGTCTGCCTTGGCCCCGTGCCGCAATACCGCGCCGACGACTAAATCGGCTTCACATATACGGCGTGCAATGACGTCCGGCTCGGAAGCAAAAAACTCGAGTTCCCCTGAAATTTCGCGCTGCATCCGCTCGCCCTTGGCCTTGTCGATGCCTGCAACAGAAACCTGAGCCCCAAGCCCCCACGCCGTCTGCGCGGCGTGAAAAGCCACGACCCCGTCGCCTACGATCAACACCCTTCCGTGTCTCGCGCCCAGAACCTTGCCGAGCTGCACCCCTCTACCGCCATTGAACTCGGCCAGATAATAAGCACCGACCAGTGCCGCCATATTACCCGCGACCGCGCTCATGGGAGCGAGAATCGGCAATCGACCGGATCTGTCCTCCAAGGTTTCGTATGCCACCGCCATAGTGCGGCGTTCCAGTAAGATCTCAGTGAGCGAGCGAGGAGCCCCCGCAAGATGGAAGAAGGTAAACACGATCTGATTTCGGAGAAAAAGGTACTCCGGTTCTATCGGCTCTTTGACCTTGAGAACCAAGTCCGAATTCCATGCGTCCTCGACGCCGCAAATACGAGCGCCCATCCGAACGTATTCCTCATCCTTAAATCCGGAACCGAGCCCCGCATTCGTTTCGATCAAAACTTCGTGCCCCGCCTCGACAAGTATCGATGCTTGATGCGGCGTCAGCGCGACGCGGTTTTCGTTATTCTTGATTTCTTTAGGTACCCCGATTCTCATAGCAGTATGCAGCTCTACAGACTTGAAACTTATGAACGATTGTATACGTTCGGAGGAACCAGGCCATCCTCAGAACGACTCGAGCTTATTCTCTAGTCTAACCGTAGTCGACGCTTTGGCGTGTAACCCAGAGCCACATACTCTGTCGAGCGATCAGTCAGCAAAAACAATTATCGAGGCCGACATCTCCGCGATTCTAAAGTGAACATCAGAGCCCGGCTGAATCGGCCTCAATATCGTAGCGAGGCGGAGGTTTGTGCCTCCGCCCCGATGCAGACAATCTTGTTCGCGCTTTGCCACGCGAATCCAAGACCGGAAGGTCTGGTCCCCGAGATCGCTCACCGGCGCCATTCGGCAACCAGCTTAAGGCATTCCCGGCGCCACTGGCACTCGAATTCTTTGCACTCCATGCGATCCTCGGACAAAAAACATGCGGCTTTACCCCTGGCTCGCTGGATAGCCCACACGAGTTGTTTTTCTGTACGGAAATATTCGAGGTCTCGGATACCCTCATGGCGGGCTAAATTCAATAGCTCTGCAGCGATCATCAATCTCTCCTTGGTTTCAGATGCATAAAAACAGCGCGACTACGCGTCTCAACTTCCTTGGAACGAACTTATCGATTAATTGAAAGCCCCTAATTCTCCTTTTTAGCCTGTGAAAAACATTCTTCTCGCCATAAACAACCATGCTGATCGCAGGCAGCATCGCGAGCCGTACCGAAGCAGTCGAAGTTTCCTTCGACAATCTGGATCTTTCGGATCAGATCCCGCTTGTTCATGCGGCCTGGAACCAAGCCCATACGTTTGGCGATCTCCCGAACTTCATCGACACGCATAACGAACCTCCTCCGGAAATCGATTAATTCTGAGATACGAAGTTGATGATTGCATTACAAGGACCAAACCAGCCTTAAGGAAATCCAGCCATCAAGCGTCTCAGGACTTTTCAAGCAACATGCGTGCCGCAAAATCGGCCGCCCCGATCAACCCAGTGTGAAAATTCAAGGCAACACGGACCGGGACAGCGCAGAGAAACTCTGAAAGCCGGCCTTTAGCACAAAAACCTTGCATGAAATGGCCGTCCTGTAGTGCGGGCAGAATCTTTGGCGCAATGCCGCCGCCGACCAGCACGCCGCCGGTAGCGAAACACCTCAAGGCCAAGTTGCCGGCCTCCGCACCAAAAATGCGCGCGAACAGGGCCAGAGTTCCCCGACACAGCGCATCTCCCCGATGCAAGGCATGCGTGGTGATTTCCCGTGCGGGGTCCTCCGCCTTCTTTATCGCGCCGGCCAATTCGGGCGATTCGGGCGCATAGTTTATGTCGCGTAGATACTCGTAGACATTGACGATTCCCGGTCCGGACAAGATCCGTTCATAACTCACATGCCCTCCGAACTTGTTTCGAAGATATACAAGCAAGCCGTCTTCCATCGTGTTGTTGGGCGCAAAGTCCCCATGCCCGCCTTCGGTTGCCAATGCATGATAGAGATGACCATCCCAGTACAATACCGCCTGGCCGAGCCCGGTACCGGCTGCGATGACCGCTCGGTTGCCGGTTGCGGGCACTGCACGGGGATTCAGCTCGACCCACTCGTCAGACCGCAGCCAAAGCAAACCTAAGGCCATGGCCTGAAGGTCGTTCAGCAATTTCACCTTGGAGATGCCCAGCAGGGGCATCAGGCGCCTCTCGTCAATCAACCAGGGTAGATTGGTGGTTTGACAGCGGCCGTCGACGACGGGGCCCGCGACTCCGAAGCAAGCGGCGTCCAGCGGTTCGCTCTGATCCCTCAAGAAATCTTTAACGATGTCCTCGAACGAGCCATATCCCGCACTCGGATAGGTCTCCTCCCTCAATATTGATGCGGGCAGTCCTTCCAGCCCCCCGTCGTACAAAGCCAGGATCGTTTTCGTTCCACCCACGTCGCCCGCTAATAGCATGACGGCCCTCCCTGTCTCTTAGGAGAGATCAATAAAATCGGTATTCCTGAAACGTGCTCACCCTCCCCTTCTTGTCGAAGAGCAGCACGGCGAACGGATCCTTTTTCCCGCCCATTTCCATTCCAGGCGTACCCGCAGGCATGCCGGGAACGGCTAATCCCGCCGCCTCGGGCTTGGCTTGCAACAGCTTCTGGACATCCGCAGCGGGAACATGGCCTTCGACTACGTAACCGTTGACCAGCGCGGTATGGCAGGATTGCAAATTCTCCGGCACTCCCAGTTCTTTCTTGATCCTGTCCATATCGTTGGATTTGATATCGCGCACGGTAAAGCCATGTTTTTTCATGTGCTCCAGCCATTTTCCGCAGCAGCCGCAAGTAGGGCTGCGATAAACGGTCATTTCCACCGGGTTCTCGAGGACCGGTACGCCTTTGTCCCATACGCTCTCTTCGGCACGGATCGAAAACGGCGACAGAACTACCGTTAGTAGCATCAAACGCAAAAATTTCATTGATCACTCCAGGTTTAAAACGTTTCCCCGTTCAAAGTGGCGACCACCGAGCGCGACCCAGCAAGATCACGGTGCTCGCCCAAATAGATGCCTTGCCAGGTGCCTAACAGCAATCGCCCGTCGCCGACCGGAACGGTTACGCTGGAGCCCATCAGACAGGATTTGATGTGGGCCGGCATATCGTCCTCCCCCTCCAATGTATGGGTGTAATGAGCCGAGCCGTCGGGCGCCAGACTTCTCAGGTGAGTTTCCAGGTCGCGCCGCACGCTCGGGTCGGCGTTTTCATTGAGAACCAACGATGCGGAGGTATGCTGAATGAAAAAATGAGCGATACCGATGCGAAATTTCCTCAATTCAGGCAAAAGCCCCAGCAATTCTTCGGTGATTAGGTGAAAACCGCGCGCTCGCGGTTTCAACGCGATTCGTTTTTGTAGCCACATTTTGGCGTATCGGATTATCTGCTTTATG
>NZ_JBDIVO010000003.1:0-48004 GCF_039794385.1 Methylocaldum sp.
GCTCAGGGCGAACGGCCTGCTGGGATAGCCTCTAAGAACCTAAAGAAGAGTTCACAGTGAAAAAAGTAGCGCTGATCACCGGGACGACGGGGCAGGACGGGGCCTATCTGGCGGAATTTCTGCTGGAGAAAGGCTACGAGGTGCACGGGCTCAAACGCCGGGCGTCCCTCTTCAACACCGACCGGGTCGATCATTTGTACCAGGACCCGCACGTCGAGGACCGCCGTTTCATCCTCCACTACGGCGATCTGACCGATGCGACCAATCTGATCCGCGTCGTGCAACAGGTCCAGCCCGACGAGATCTATAACCTCGGCGCGCAAAGCCATGTCCAGGTATCGTTCGAAACTCCGGCCTACACCGCCGACACCGACGCTCTCGGATCGCTGAGGCTATTGGAGGCGATTCGCATTCTGGGGCTGGAGAAGAAGACGAGGTTCTACCAGGCTTCAACGTCCGAACTCTACGGCAAGGTTCAAGAGATCCCCCAGACCGAAACCACACCGTTTTATCCTCGCTCGCCCTACGCCGTGGCCAAGCTCTACGCCTACTGGATCACGGTGAACTACCGCGAGGCGTATGGGCTTTACGCCTGCAACGGCATCCTCTTTAACCACGAGTCGCCGTTGCGGGGCGAAACCTTCGTCAGCCGCAAGATCACCCGTGGTCTGTGCCGGATCAAGCTGGGCCTCCAGGACTGCCTTTACCTCGGCAACCTGGATGCGAAGCGCGACTGGGGGCACGCCAGGGACTACGTCGAAATGCAATGGCTGATGCTGCAACAGGACGCGCCCGACGACTACGTCATCGCGACCGGCGTCCAGTACAGCGTGCGCGAGTTCGTGACCCTTGCCGCTGGGGAACTTGGGATCGAGCTCCACTGGGAAGGGACGGGCCTTGCCGAGCGGGGATACGATGCCGCTACCCGCCGATGCATCGTCGCGGTGGACCCCCGCTATTTCCGTCCGACCGAAGTCGACACCCTGCTGGGCGACCCTAGCAAGGCGCGGGCGAAGCTCGGCTGGGCCCCACGCATCAGTTTTCAGAGCCTGGTCAAGGAAATGGTCGAAGAGGATCTGAAAGCGGCGGAGCGCGACGCCCTGTGCCATCAAGCCGGCTACCGGGTGTTCGACTACCATGAATAAAGACGCCAAGATCTACGTCGCCGGCCATCGCGGTCTGGTCGGCTCGGCCCTGGTCCGTAGTCTCGAACGGCAGGGATATACCCATATCCTGACGCGGACCCGAGAAGCGCTCGATCTCACCGATCATGCGGAGGTGAAGCGCTTTTTCGAAACGGAGCGGCCCGAAATCGTCCTCGATGCGGCCGCCAAAGTCGGCGGCATCCGGGCCAACGACACCTACCCGGCGGACTTTATCCGCGACAACCTGTTGATCCAAACCCATTTGATCGACTGCGCCTATCGGAGCGGTGCGAAAAAGTTCGTCTTTCTCGGCTCCTCCTGCATTTACCCCAAACACGCGCCGCAGCCTTTGAAGGAAGACTATCTGCTGACGGGTCCCTTGGAGCCGACCAACGAATGGTACGCGGTGGCCAAGATCGCCGGCATCAAGCTGTGCCAGGCGTACCGGCGCCAATACGGCTTCGACGCCATTGCCCTGATGCCGACCAATCTCTACGGACCGGGCGACAATTTCAGCCTGGAAAACTCGCATGTGTTGCCGGCCCTCATCCGCAAGTTCCACGACGCCAAGGTGGCGTGGGCGAAATCGGTGACCGTCTGGGGCACGGGCACGCCGCGGCGGGAATTCCTGCACGTGGATGACCTGGCCGATGCCGCGGTGTTTCTGATGGAGACTTACTCGGACGAAGCCATCATCAATATCGGTGTGGGCGAAGACCTCAGCATTCGCGAGTTGGCCGAGATGATCCGGAAAGTCGTAGGTTTCGAGGGCGACTTGGTGTTCGATCCGCAAAAACCGGACGGCACGCCGCGAAAGTTGCTGGACGTGTCGAGGCTCCACGCCCTCGGGTGGCGGGCGCGGATCAACCTAGAGGAGGGGATCCGGGCGACACATGAATGGTATCAATCGAATTGTCATCGAGTGGCCAGATAAGTGAACTGCGAAGGAAGGGAGCGATATTCAACCTTGTCCATCGCGGAAGGTTCCCATGAACACAGGGGAGTCTTGGCGTCTCGGGTGAATCCACCGTCCAAGGCATACTGCTTCGTGGTATTTTTGACGTCATCGCTAATTTATGCCGCATGCCAATGGGGAGTATTGATCGTTCTTGCTCGAGCAGGTCACCCCGCGCAAGTTGGGACGTTCTCATATGCTCTCGCGTTTTCAGCGCCGGTCGTGATGTTTTCACGTCTGAATATGCGGACGGCGCTTGCAACAGATCGAAACGCGAGATTTACCTTCGAACAATATTTTTGGACGAGATTGACTTTGGTGTGCGCCTCTTTGCCGTTTCTACTTGCGCTGAGCGCAGCAAGAGGACACGACATCGAGCTATGGACCGCTATTGCGGGCGTCGCGCTTTTCAAGTCGATAGAGTCGATTTCCGACATACTGCAAGGGCGATTGCATCAGAAATCCCTGATTCGTCGTATCGGATTGGGAACGTCCCTGAGAGGGGTGACTTTGTTCGTCGTCATCTCTGTCGCAGCGATGATGAGCCCAACGATAATTCCTGGAGTCGCGGCAGTAAGTGTTGCTTGGCTATTGATACTCGTGCTGATCGAATGGCCGCGAACATTTCAAAAACGCCAACGCAATGTTGTTTCAGCGAGACCAAGCCTTGCGATGATAAAGATGATGCTGCCCAGCGGGTTCGTAATGCTTTTGGCGTCGTTGTCTATCAACGTTCCCACCTATGTCATCGAAAGTCGGCTCGGCATTTCCGCCGTCGGTTTCTACGGCGTGGTGGCGCAGTTCTTGGCGGCAGGTGGACTGATTATGACGGCGCTTGCGCAAGCAAGTACGACCGAAATAACCGCCGCGTATCACTCCGGGCGGAATGCATACCTAAACGCGATTGGTAGAAATGTCGCAATCTCGGCTGCGCTTGGCGTAACGGTCGTTCTGTTCGCCGACCTGTTTGGTGAGCCGCTACTTTGGATTCTTTATGGTCAGGAGTACGAACACTTATCCGAGTTGCTCGTGTTGATCGCGATTGCTATGGCTTTCGGATTCCTGGCCAGTACCTTTGGCCTATGTATTACCGTTGCCAGGCGCTTTTCACTGGAGATGCTTGCGCAAGGAGTTTCATGCGCTGCGGTTGCCACCGTTGCATATTTGTGGGTGCCTGTGCTCGGGGTAGATGGCGGCGGATGGGCACTGGTGGCTGGCGCAGTCGTCAGGGTCGTCTTGTTTATAGCGATTGTGATTTATGACATCAAGTGCGGAATGCGACTCGCAATCAATGTGCGGGATAAAGGATGAAGATTGTTCATGTCATTGGCGCTCTCGTTGCGGGCGGCGCCGAGAAGTTTGTCGGCAGCCTCGCTATCGAGATAGCACTAAAGGGAATCGATGTTGAGGTGTGGGTGCTTTCTGCTCGGACGGACCCTGCTGGAGAGAAATTGTATGAAATGCTTCGCGCGTCGGATGTAACGGTTAGGCATGGGCCGCTGAAAAGAGTGACTGCACGAACCGTATATTGGTTCGGTAGGCAGTTGTGGAAGTGCAGGCCGAACGTATTGCATCTCCACACACCGAACACCGAGCTGACATATGGTCTAGCAAGGTTGTTTGCGCCTAGTTGCCGGTACTTGTTTCGAACCATACACAACACGAATCCGGAAAGGAGACTGCTATACAGGTGGCCATACCTCTTCAATCGAGTCCACGCGTCGATTGCATGCGGAAACGCGGCAGCCGAAGCTCATAAGGCGCATATTTCCGGCGGGATGACTGTCATCGAGAACGGTGTGAAATTCACATGGGATAGCAAAACTAGCGAACGGACGCTGGCCGCTAAAGCGCGCTTGGGGTTAAGTAGAGACAAGGTCCAGTTCTTGTCTATCGGCCGGATGAATGCAGACAGACCGGAGCACTTGGAAAAGGGATTTGATTTGCTGCTTGAAGCATGGCGGACATCGTTTTTGCCAGCGAGCGGCGCGGTGCTCAATATTTGCGGCGATGGAAATCAGGTCGCGAAGCTGAAGCAAATGGCCGCATCGAGCAGTGGGGTCGCGTTCCACGGGATAGTCGACAATGTCCATGAGTGGCTGATGGCTTGCGATGTCTTCGTGATGCCAAGTCGACGGGAGGGACTTCCGATTGCGGGCATTGAGGCTGCCGGGACAGGCATTCGCTGTGTGTTCTCGGATATTGCTCCACTGAAGGAACTGAATGTCCCATGCGCCATTCTCGCTTCCGCGAATGACTCTGCCTCCCTTCGCCGTGCATTGGAACAGGCTTTTAGCGAAGCTCTAGAACTGGCTGTAATCCCCAGCGACGCTATACGAGAACGATACGGAATTGAGCGGGCGGCTACGGAATATATCAAGTGTTATACCGATGCGATTGACGCCGCCTACGAGTTCCGGACAAGCCGTCAATGAGATGTCTACGCTGTACGTATATCGATGATATGAGGCTTGAGTGAAAAGAGTATCACCTGGAGTTGTTCGGGCAGCACTCATTACGCTGTCTGGCTTTGTCCTGTTGTATTTGACGGCGCAGCTTGTTCTCTTTGATGCGCAATCGGATGCGTGGACCGTACAAGTCGCCGTTCTGTCTATGATTCTTATTATTGGACAATTCGGGTTACTGCGCCTTTATTTTGGAACGATATATCTGTTTTCAAACATATTTGTTATTTCCATCGCGGTTTTCCATCTGGGGTATGTCGTACTGGACGCAACGGGTTGGCAACCGATCGAAGCCTTTCACAAGGGAGATATGGCGATCTGGTATCAGAGCGCCGGATGGTACATTTGTCTGGCCATAGCATCGTTTCTACTCGGAGCAGCCATCGGACTTCGCAAGAGAGGTTTGTATCAGGATTCGCCTCTCCAGATAAAACACAATATGCAGAGGATGTTCGCTATGGGAAATGGTGTTCTTTTGGCCAGTCTGTTCGGCATCGTGTTGTTGATTAATACGGTTGGCAACATATTCCTTTATTCCCGACAGCAACTCTATGCCGGGATTGGTGATATGAGGGGGCTCGGTTTGGTATTGGCTATATTGCCGACTGGCTTGATTATGCTTGCGTGCTGCGCCACGACAAGAATGGAAAGAACTTGGGCTTATGCGTGCGCGTTTCTTGCCACCGTCTTGATATTATTCCTGGGGGAGCGATCGTATGTGATGTTTCCGCTTCTTACTGGTGCCGTAATTTGGCACAAGCTTGGCCGCAAAATTCCCAAGGTAGTCGCTGCCGTCGGTATTGCAGTAGCTGTTTTTGTTATTCCCGTTATCAGCATACTTAGATCCTTGGGGCCGTACGCGGAGCTTGAGAGCAGGCACCTGCGGGATGCGGTCGAACACGGAAACGTCAAGAGTGCGGTAATGGAGGTTGGCGGGGTTTTAACTCTTGTTGGTAACGTCATTCGTTGGGTACCTGAAGAAGAGCCATATAGAGTTGGCGAAACGTACGCGAAAGCCATGCTGGAAATCGTTCCAAACGTCGGCCTGTCCAACTCGCGGTCGACTCGGGCCGAGGCGAAAAAAATGCTCGGTGGTATGACGATTGACCCTCGCTCGTTGAGGCCAGCGGATTGGTATATTTTCAAGATAAATCGGTGGATGTTCGAGCATGGTGGTGGTTCCGGATTCAGTATTATTGCCGAGGCATATATGAATTTTGGCCTGGCAGGTGTGGTATTCGTATTCATTATGCTTGGTATTCTTTTAATGAAATTGGACCTAAAAGACCTCCGTTACGATTATATTGCGTTATTCTGCGCAATCGTGTTTATCTGGCCGCTTCTAAAGACCGTCCGAAATGATATTCTCAGTTTTGTGAAGCCGGTAAGTTTGTGCCTCTGGACAGTATTGATCTGGCAATTATTTTCATATTTTCTCCCGAGTACCAGAAGACATATGACAGTCGCGCGTCAGCCATGAGAATTCTTCACGTGGTGGGCTCATTGGAGCCACAACAAGGCGGGCCGTCGGTAAGTGTTCCGAGTCTTGCGGCAGCACAGGCCATGGAAGGTCACGACGTAACTCTGGCAACTCAAGAGATGTCAACTCTGGCGCGGAAAACGGTGTTGTCATCGATTGAGGGCGTCGAGGGAGTCACGCTGCTGTCGCTTAAGAAGAAGCCTGCTGTGTTCGATCTATTCATGCGTGGAGGCTGGTCGGATCCGCTGGTGTCGAACGTTCGAATGGCCGACTTCCTACATTTGCACGGCGTTTGGGATCCTTTGTTGTTACGGGCGGCGAGGGTTGCTAGAAAGTTCGGCGTGCCCTACGCCGTTGCGCCGCGCGGAATGTTGGATCCATGGAGTCTCCGGCAAAAGCGGATAAAGAAGTCGATTGCTTTAGAACTGCTGGTTCGGAAGATGTTAGACGGAGCGGCTTTCATTCACGCGTTGAACGACGACGAGAGAGCATTGATGGCGCCGATCGGATTAAAGACAAGAGTTGAAGTGTTACCGAATGGCGTATTCCCGAGTCGCATTCGGACCGACGCAGAGGCAAACGGCGGCCCCATATCCCTGATAGGAAAAAAGAAATATGTGCTCTTTCTTGGCAGACTGCATTACAAGAAAGGCGTGGACGTGTTGTTGGAGGCATTTGGCACGCTTAGGCATCGCAATGTGGAACTCGCATTGGTTTTGGCGGGGCCGAATCAGGGAGTCGACAGCCAGATTGACGAGATAGCGCGAAGATTTGGAATTTCCGAAAGAGTGTTTAGAGTCGGTCCGCTCTATGGACAGGCGAAGCTACAGTGGATGGCATCCGCCCTGTGTTTCTGTCTGCCAAGTAGGCAAGAGGGATTTAGTATGGCCGTACTTGAAGCGATGGCTGTTGGCGTGCCGGTCGTGATTACTCCGGAGTGTCACTTTAGCGAAGTGGAGGACGTCGGCGCTGGACGAGTTGTGCCACTTGATGCCAATCAGATAGCTGACGCTATTTTGGAATTTGCGGCAAATGCAGAACGACGCGCTCGGGCTGGGGCAGCGGCACGAACTCTTGCGAATACGAAATACCAATGGCCTACGATTGCCAGACATAGTCTCAGACTCTACACCAACCCGCTCGGGAACGGGGCATAGACATCAAGGTCGAGTATCTCCATACCGCAAGCGGACTTGGACAAGCGCTAAGAAATATTGACGTCCACGAGGACGTTTCTTTTAGGGAGGCATAAACAGTTGCGTCGATTACTGTGCTGCATGCTTATTTATTCGGCATTCTGGCAGGGATCCGAGGCCGGAGTTAAGTACGTGGCGCCAGGCGGAGACGCTGCGTGGCCAGACTGCACAGCGGCTGACAAGCCATGTTCTAAGACTACAGCAGCGAATCGAGCGGTAGCTGGAGATTTGGTTGTCTTTCTTCCGGGCAGATACCAAGGTGGACTTCGGATTAGGAACGGCGGCACTTGTCAATCCGCCAGCGACGATGACACGAGAAAAATCGTATTCCAAGCTGCGGATTCGGATGCGGTTGTTCTCGATGGCAGCCTTCCTGCTGATCGAAAGATAAACATCTTAATCGCTGGAAATTGCATCGCCATTCGAAATTTTGTAGTAAAGGTGCCGGATATTGCTGGGTCAACAGTTGCGATCCTAAACCTTGGGCGAGACAACGAAATCGCCTACAACCATATCGCTTATGACGGAAATCTGGTTCCCACATCAGGATTCGCGCACGCCGATGGAATTGTCTTGAGAAACAGAGCATGGGTACACGAAAACAGAATTCATAGCGTGACTGTCGGTGTATCGCTAGTTGGCCATGGAACGGGGGCCGGGCACCGATCTGTGGTCGAGGGAAACGTTGTGTTTGATGTGAATAAAGGCGATTTGGAGGATGCGGATTGCTTCAAGGCCGTCAAAAACACGACAAACGGGGATTTTTTCGGGGCCATTATCCGCGGCAATGAATGCTACGGATGGCATGACGATGGCTTCGATGGACTGGACACTAGAAATCTTGAAGTGTCAGACAATTTCTTCCACGACCCGGATCCTTTTGCAGATCACCCCACCTGTATCAAGCCTGGCTATTATTCGGTCAATCAAACCATAATCGGCAATAGATGCTTAGGACTCCCGCGAAAAGGCGGACAGCGATACTGTATCGACGCACAAGGAACCCAAAGCTCGATATTCGAAGGGAACTATTGCGACGGCGGAACCTACGGGATATATCTGCAGAGAGGGGCAGGACGTGGAAATAACAATAGATTTATCCGGAATACGATAATCAACGCATTCGAAGCCGCGTTTTTTCTCGCGCAAGGAGGTGTTAAGGGCACTATCCTCCGGGATAACACGTTTAGTGGCACGGTTCGGGACATGCTTATCACGTCGGGAGGCACGGTGACCGGAAGCGGCAATCGATTCCTTAATGATAAGAATAACAAGGGGTTTGGAAAATACCTAGGCGGTCAAAATGATAGCAAGGGGCCATTATAAGAATAAGCTTCGAGTATTCTGCGTTTAAGGTGGATTTTATTTCGGATCAGAGCCGGAGATCACGGCTCGCGAATTCTATATGAACGAGTGCAGTATCCGAAAAAAAAATGAAATAAGAATATTAGATTGCAAAAATATGCTATAGAGCGCAGTTCATAGCCACGCATGAACTTCGGTCAATCGTGGGCCAAAAAGGAGAGTGAGTTGTCGGTTATAGCCTTTTCGATAGGTTCCATAATCGCAGTTAATTTGAAGGGTATATCGGAATTAATGGCATTTAGAAGCTAATATATTCGTGGGAATTATCTTCGTCCGATACCGCAAAAGTATCCTTCACCAAAATTATTGTTCAGGCAGCTAACTCGGAATCATGTTTTGAATGGATTTCCAATTTTTTGCTGTGGATAAATTACTTGCACTGATCAATACTTCCTCAAAATCGCCCTTTAATTGCCGAAGCAATAATTTCGCCATATTCGTCAATGTCTAGTTCCGTTGACTTATCTGAATGTCCCAGCCCACATTCGCTTAAAAACCGCATGTTGCGAGTGCTTTGGGGATGGGTATGGTTGTTGTTATACCGGCCTAGCCCAAGGTTATGTCACGCTTGGCGGCGGATGTT
Organism: Methylocaldum sp.; assembly: GCF_039794385.1. Taxonomy (NCBI): domain Bacteria; kingdom Pseudomonadati; phylum Pseudomonadota; class Gammaproteobacteria; order Methylococcales; family Methylococcaceae; genus Methylocaldum; species Methylocaldum sp. Next base: position 9,190 of record NZ_JBDIVO010000003.1, read on the forward strand.
GTTGAGACTTTTCGGGTCTCGCATCGGCAAAGGGGTTCACGTGTATCCCTCTTCAAGAGTTTGGGCGCCGTGGAATTTGGTTATGGAAGATCATAGTTGTTTGGCCGATAGCGTCGATTGTTATTGCGTGGCTCCAATCTGTATTGGCGCCCATTCCACAGTGAGCCAATACTGCTATCTCTGCAGCGCGAGCCACGATTACACGCGTGCCAATATGCCTCTGACTACCGCGCCCATATCGATCGGGACCGGGGTCTGGGTGGCGGCGGATGTGTTCGTTGGGCCGGGTGTGGCCATCGGAGATGGAGCGATTGTCGGAGTCCGGTCAACGGTGTTGAGGGACGTGGAGCCGTGGACGGTAGTGGCTGGGACTCCAGCCCGAAAAATTAAAGACAGAGTGCTACACCAATGATTGGCCCATTATGAGTGTTTCCATCTTAGTCCTAACGCTGAACGAAGAAGCGAATTTGCCGGGCTGCCTCGAATCTGTCGCCTGGGCGGACGACATTGTCGTACTCGACTCCTTCAGCACCGACCGCACGGTTGAACTGGCGGAGTCACTCGGCGCCACGGTCGTCCAGCGTCGATTCGACAATTGGGCATCCCATCAGAATTGGGCAATGGAAAATATCCAGTTCAAGCATCCTTGGGTTTTCTACATCGATGCGGATGAACGGATGACGCCGGAGCTTCGCAAGGAATTGGAGGAAATTTCGAGCGATCCGGATAGAAGAGAAGTGGCGTTTTATTGCGGGCGCAAAAACTTTTTCATGGGAAAGTGGATTAGGCATGCGATGCCGCCGGGTCTCATCATGCGCTTTTTCAGACCCGACAAAATCCGGTTTGAGCGTTTAGTCAATCCGACCCCGGTCGTCGATGGCGAGCATGGCTATTTGAAGAATTACTTCGAGCACTACAACTTCAGCAAGGGCATCACGGAGTGGATCGAGAAACATAATAAGTATTCGACGATGGAGGCCATGGAGGGGATCAAGCTCCTCAAAGGCGAGTTGGCGGATCAACCGTCCTTGTTTTCGAAGGACAAATCCTTGCGTCGAAAGGCGCTGAAAAATCTCTCTTTCAAGATGCCGTTCCGCCCAACGCTCAAGTTCGCTTATATGTATATCTTCGGTCGGGGTTTCTTGGACGGCGCGCCTGGGTTTGCCTACTGTCTGCTTCAGGCTTTCTACGAATATATGATCGTGTTGAAGATGCGCGAGATTCTTCGGCGCGAAAAGGGATTGCCAATCTGATGAAAATTATCTTCGTAAACCGCTATTTCTACCCCGATCACTCGGCAACCAGCCAAATGCTGAGCGATCTAGCGTTCGACCTGGCGTGCGAGGGTTATCCAGTGAACGTCGTCACCAGCCGCCAGCTTTACGACCGGCCTACTGCCGAACTGGCCAAGGCGGAGGATATACGCGGCGTTCGCATCTTTCGGATTTGGACCACGCGGTTCGGTCGGGCCGGATTGCTCGGCCGGGCTTTGGATTATGCGAGTTTTTATCTGTCCGCATTTTGGGTGTTGTTGCGGTTGACGGCCAAGGGCGATGTGATTGTCGCCAAGACCGATCCGCCGCTGATATCGGTGATCTGTGGGCTGGTCGCGGTCCTTCGGGGCGCTGCTTTGGTGAACTGGATTCAGGATCTGTTCCCCGAGGTGGCGACGGAACTCGATATGAAAGCGATCGGTCCGGCCATGCCTTTGGCCCGGAGCCTACGGAACTGGTCTTTGCGTAGAGCGGCCTGCAATGTGGTTCTGGGCGAGTTGATGGCGCAAAAGCTCTCGGAACAGAGGGTCGATGCGGAGAGTGTTCGGGTGATCCCGAATTGGGCGGACGGCGACCATATCAAGCCTTTGGCGCCGGAAGACAATGAATTGCGCCGGGAATGGGGTCTCGAAGATAAGTTCGTCGTGGGTTACTCCGGAAATTTCGGGCGGGCACACGAGTTTTTTACCATCCTTCGAGCGGCGGAGATCCTTCGGGACCGGGATGCGAGCGTGGTGTTCCTATTTATCGGCGGCGGCGCGCAGCGCGTTGCGCTGGAGCAATGGATCGAAGCGCACGACTTAACGAACGTGTTGTTTCGGCCGTACCAACCAAAAGAAAAACTCGGACTCAGCTTGAGCGTTCCCGACGCGCATCTCGTTTGTCTCAAACCCGGTCTCGAAGGTTTGATCGTCCCGAGCAAGTTCTACGGTATCGCGGCGGCCGGACGGCCGACGCTGTTCGTGGGCCACCCGGACGGCGAAATCCCGAGAGTCTTGAATGCGGTGAATTGCGGGTACGCCGTTTCCGCCGGAGATCCGGAGGGATTGATTCGGCATATAAAGGCCTTGAAGTCCGATCCGGATGCTTGCCGGCAAATGGGGCTGAGAGCACGGACCGAGTTCGAGCGGCGATTCAGTCGCCCGCGGGCCGTCGCGGCCTGGAAGGACCTGCTGGATTCCTTCGGGCCGGTAAAAGTGGCCGAGAGTTCGGATTCGAGCTATTCACGGACCTTTTGACTGTTTCGGGTAATGAATTTGAGGACGGTTCGGTGTTTTGAATCGGTGTCGGTTGCCGCTCGTGCATCAACATCGTTCGTTGCAAGGCATGTCGCCTGGTTCGCAGTGATGTCGGTGTTTGCCATTGCATTGCTGCTTGGCAGCCGTGCGGGCGATTTTTTGGCTAACGAGTCGAATAATCTTCGGCAGGCCGATTTGCTCGTGGTCCTGGGCGGCGGGTGGGAAGCCCGTACGACGATGGGCGGAGCGTTGATGCGCGACGGGTGGGCTCAGCGTGTTCTTCTCACCGGAATGCCGAAAGCGCACGATCGGAATGGGGAACCGTCGAACGATCCGAGATATAGCTATCTCCGGTCGTTGGGAGTGTCGAGTGAAACAATTCTGCTGGACAGTTCCGCCAAAAGCACATGGGAAGAAGCGCACGTTATAAGGGATTTGGTTAAGAAAAACGGCTGGAGCAGCGTCCTTATCGTTTCCGACCCGCCACATTTCCGGCGGCTCGGATGGGTTTGCGAGCGGGTATTGGGTGTCTCGAATATCGATTATCGTTTGATCGCGAGCCGGCCGCGTTGGTGGAATCCAAGTCTGTGGTGGGAAAACAAAATCTCGGCTTCCTTTGTACTTAAAGAATTCATAAAGCTTTTTTATTACCGCGTTAAGTATGTTTGAGTTTAGATATCTTGGGTAATAGGAGGCTATTCCAGTTGACCCTAGAAACCCTTCGACTTTGCTCAGGACAGGCCCTTCGACAAGCTCAGGGCGAACGGCCTATTGGACCAGTGCCGTTAAGGTAAGCTGCCATGCCACGTAGGGAAGGTCCCGCGACTAAAGCGATGTTTGCGCCTTGCGCTGGTTGTGCTGGTTCCCAAACTCCCGTTTGGGAACCCAGTTTGGGAAGCTCCCGCTTCTCGATTCGCGTGCGGTTTCTGGAAGCTAGAGCTTCTCGGGTAGGGCGCCCAAACGGGAGCTTGGGCGCCAGCGGAATGGGCTGTTTGCGATTGGAATGACGGGGTAGGACTTATTCCAAATTGCTTTCAGTCAGGAATTCATTTTGTAGGATGGGTTTCGCTTCGCTCTACCCATCCTACGATGAATGTTCGCTCGAATGCCGAATGGAGTTAAGCGGATGATATCGCCTTATTTGGGGCAGGCACTAAGAATAGAAATAGAGAAAGGCCGGACATAATGGTTGCAACAGATTCGAAAACTGAATTGTGGGACATCGGGCTTAAGTTTTGGGGATGGTCCGGCCTTTTGATTGGGATGTCAGTGTTTTTATTTTTCGACAGCCTCAGACTTCTAGTCGGAAACTGGATGACAAGCGAGGAATACAGCCACGGCCTTCTGATCCCATTCATCACCGGCTTCCTGATCTGGCAGAAAAAAAACGAACTGGCCCGGTTGCCGTTCGAAGGCTCCTGGGCCGGTGTAGGTGTCGTCGGCTTGGGGTTGGGACTTTATTTTCTGGGCGAATTGGCGACGCTCTACATCATCGTCCAGTATGCCTTCCTGGTCGTCTTGTTCGGCCTGGTTCTCGCGGTGACCGGGTTCAAGATATTCAAGCAGATTTGGATACCGCTGTTCTTTTTGTTCTTTTCGATTCCCTTGCCCAATTTTCTCTACCAGGGCCTGTCGAGCAAACTTCAGCTTCTTTCCTCGGCACTCGGCGTCTCTTTCATTCGGGCCTGCGATATCAGCGTTTATCTCGAAGGCAATGTCATCGACCTCGGCTCGTACAAGCTTCAGGTGGTGGAAGCCTGCAACGGGCTGCGTTATCTCTTTCCCCTGATGAGCCTCTCGTTCATGTGCGCCTATTTCTTTAAGGTGGCATTGTGGAAACGGGCCGTAATTTTTCTTTCCAGCATTCCGATCACGATTCTGATGAACAGCTTTCGCATCGGCATCATCGGGGTAATGGTCGAGTACTGGGGAAAATCGATGGCGGAAGGATTCCTGCACGATTTCGAGGGCTGGGCAATCTTCATGGCCTGCACCGGCCTACTGGTGGGGGAAATGTGGCTGCTGGCCAGGATCGGGCGGGAGCCGCGGCCGTTGCTGGAAGTGTTTGGTTTGGCGTTTCCGGAACCGTCGCCGAAGGATGCGTTGTTTCGGGAGCGCACCTTGCCGCGCCAATACTGGCCGGTGCTGGGGCTTTCGGTCGTGGCATTGGGGGGTGCTCAACTCCTGCAGCATCGGGAAGAATTCGTTCCTCCTCGTGCCGAGTTCGTCGATTTCCCCATGCAACTGGCCGATTGGACGGGGCGGCGCGAGACGATGGAGCAGCAATACATCGATGCGCTCAAATTCGATGACTACATTCTGGCTAACTATGTCCGCGACGGGGTCATGCCGGTCAATTTTTATTCCGCCTATTACGCCTCCCAGCGCAAGGGCGAGTCGATACATTCGCCCCGCTCCTGCATTCCGGGCGGCGGTTGGGAAATCAAATCGCTGGAAACCGTGAATGCCGATCTTCCCGGCGAGGAAGGCGATCCGCTTAGGATCAACCGCCTGGTCATTCAGAAAGGCGAGGATCGCCAGCTCGTTTACTACTGGTTTCAGCAGCGCGGGCACAATCTGACCAACGAATATGCCGTGAAGTGGTATCTGTTCTGGGATGCGCTGACGCTTAATCGTACCGACGGCGCCCTGGTGCGGCTCACGACCTATCTTCCCCGCGGAGAGGAGCTCGCGACGGGCGAGGCGCGGCTCAACGAGTTCCTGCGTGTCTTGAAGCCGCAATTGAATCGTTATATCGCGGATTAGACGCATGCGCTTAATTTTGCCGAAGTTGTACGCCAAAGCCGTTAAGTCAAGCTGTCATACCGGCAGGGAGTGCCGGTATCCAGAGCACGGGGATGTGATCCAGGCTGATGCTATCCCTGGCTTCTGGGTTCCGGCATTCCCTGCCGGAACGACGGTATGGAGCTTAATTTAGCGGTATTGGCAGGTACGGATAAGGATTTTCTATGCAGCTTTTTGTGCTGTTCTTGACCACCCTGTTTCTGGCCATGGTGCTGGTGGCCGCACTGATCCGATTTTCTGCGCCGCTCGGCCTGGTGGATGTTCCCGATGCGCGGAAGGTCCATGTTTCGGCGATTCCACGGGTGGGCGGGATCGGCATGGTCATTGCGACCATCGTGGCGCTGCTCCTGGAGTTCGATCTCGATTCCGGATTCCGGATCTGCCTGCTCGGCGTGGGCATTCTAAGCGTGTTCGGCTTACTGGACGATCGCTACGACCTGAACTACAAGATCAAGTTTTTCGGTCAGTTCGTGGCGGTGCTGGTGGTGGTCGTTTTCGGCGACATCGTGATCCGCCGCTTGTGTTTTTGGGACTGCGGACCGCTGCCCGATGCCGTCGCTTACCCGCTGACGGTATTCTTTTTGCTCGGCGTGACGAATGCGATGAATCTGGCCGACGGTTTGGACGGACTGGCGGCGGGACTCAGCATTCTGAGTCTGGCTTGCATTGCGTTTCTAGCCGATTTGGCCGACGGCTATCAAACAATAGCGACTGCTGTTGCCATCCTGGGCGCCATCTTGGGATTTCTGCGCTACAACACCCACCCGGCCATCGTGTTCATGGGCGATACAGGCAGCCAGTTTCTGGGCTTCTCGGCGGGCGTTCTTGCCGTGTTGCTTACGCAAAAGGTCAATACGGCGCTGAGCGGTTCTTTGCCGCTGCTGATCTTGGGATTGCCGATCATCGACACTTTGCTGGTCATGGGGCATCGGATACTTCGCGGCGTGTCGCCGTTCAAGCCGGACCGGAACCATTTTCACCATAAGCTCCTGTCTCTGGGTTTCGACCATTATGAGGCAGTGCTGACGACGTACGTGGTCCAGGCGTCCTGCATTCTTCTCGCGTATTTTCTCCGTTACGAGTCCGACCTATTGGTTCTGGCGATCTATCTGGCCCTGTTCGCCGTGGTCGGAGCATTCTTCCCGCTCGCACAGGCGTTCCGTTGGCGCCTACATGGAGTCGACCGTGGCCAGGCGTCGTTTCTCACCCGAAAATTGAATTTGATTCTGGAGAAAGCCTGGCTGGACAAAACGGCCTATCAGGCCGTCCGTCTCGCCGTGCCGTTGTTCCTGGTCGCAACCGCCGTCACAACGAAGGAGGAGGATCTGGACGAGATTGCGGTGTTTGCCGCGGGAATTCTGGTGACCTGGCTGGTTTGGGTAGGGGCTCGTCTTCCCGGTGCGGGCTTCATCGAGCGCGTGGCCGTTTACTCGAGCGTGATCCTGGTGGTTTATCTCGCCCAGACCGCCGGTTTCGAGTACTCGGAGGCGGAGCGCTGGTTCAATTACGCTATCGCCTTGCTGGCCGTCATCGTGGGCGTGGGCGTGCGGTTTTCGGGGCGCTACTTCACCCTGACGCCGTCGGACTTCCTGGTGATGTTCGTGCTGTTGGTCGCGGCGAACTTACCGGTTTTTAGTCAAGTCAACTACGCCAAGATCGCCGTCCAATCGGCGATCCTGCTGTACGGCGTCGAATACGTCCTGCGCCGCGGGAGCGGAACCGTCTGGGCGGTGCGGAGCGGTGGGATGCTGGCTCTGATCGCGCTGGCTCGCTGGATGGTTCTTTGAGCCGCGTTCTCCGTACATTCAAACGTAGATCCGGATAAGCATGCGGTTTTATGCAGCAGGCCGGCAATCCTTTGCCGATTCGCCGTGTCGGGAATGGATTCCCGACCTACGACCCGGCGGTTCGACGTAGGTCGGCAATCCGTTGCCGACGAATCACTTCAGCCCTGAATGCCTCCTTCCGTCAGCTTCGCGGGATCCAGAAGCTCGGACAATTCCTCGCGCGGAATCCCGGTCATTTCGGCGGCCACGTCGATGATCGGCCGTTGCTGCTTGTAGGCCGCTTTGGCGATTTCCGCCGCTTTGAGATAGCCGATGACGGGATTCAGCGCGGTAACCAGAATGGGATTGAGTGCCAACGCTTTCTTTAAATTGTCTTCACGAACGACGAAATCGGCGATGGCCTTATCCGCCAATTGACGCGAGACGTTCGCCAGCAGGTCGATGCTTTGCAGCAGATTGTATGCGACGACCGGCAGCATGACGTTGAGCTGGAACGATCCGGACTGGCCGGCGACAGTAATCGTGGCATCGTTGCCGATGACTTGTGCGGCGACCATGCAAACAGCCTCCGGAATCACCGGATTGACTTTGCCCGGCATGATGGAACTGCCGGGCTGTAGCGCCGGCAGTTCGATTTCACCTAGACCCGCCAGGGGGCCGGAATTCATCCAGCGGAGATCATTGGCGATTTTCATGAGGCTGACCGCCACGGTCTTCAGTTGGCCCGACAATTCCACGGCCGCGTCCTGGCAACTCAGGCTTTCGAAAAACGAGGCATTGGGCGCGAACGGCAGGCCCGTGGCGTCGGAAAGCGCCTCCGCCATTTTCGCCGCGAACTCCGGATGGGCGTTGATGCCCGTACCTACGGCCGTGCCGCCCTGGGCGAGTTTGTAGATACGCGGTAATGAGGCGCGCAGACGCTCAACGCCGTTTTGGATTTGCAACGCCCAGCCGGAGAGTTCCTGGCTCAGGGTGACGGGCATGGCGTCCATGAGATGGGTGCGTCCGGTCTTGACCACGTGCTCGATCGATTGCGCCTTGTAGACGATCGTGGTCTGCAAATGCTCCAGTGCGGGGATGAGCTGTGCGTTGACGGCGAGCGCGGCGCTGACGTGGATCGCCGTCGGAATGACGTCATTGCTGCTTTGCCCCATGTTGACGTGGTCGTTGGCGCTCACGCTTTGTCCGCAGGCACGGGAGGCAAGCGTGGCGATGACTTCGTTGACGTTCATGTTGGTGCTGGTGCCGGAACCGGTTTGGAATACGTCGACCGGAAACTGGTTGCCGTAACGTCCGTCGATTATGTCCTGCGTTGCCCGCTCGATGGCCTCGGCAAAGCCGCAGTCCAAAACGCCCAAGTCTCTATTTACGCGGGCGGCGCACTGCTTGATCAAGGCTACGGCCGCGATAAAGGCCGGCGGCATCCTGAGTCCGCTGATCGGGAAGTTTTCCACCGCGCGCTGAGTTTGGGCGGCATAAAGGGCATCGGCCGGCACCTGCAATTGGCCCATGCTGTCTTTTTCGATGCGGAAAGCGTTTTGGTTCATGACATTGAAAATCGGTTAAGTGTTAACGGATTAGTTAGGCCGCATGATGTTTGATAAGCCGGACTAGGACAGGCTATGGAGAAACTCGCCTAACCGTTCTTCGTCGAAGGGCCAGCCGAGTTCGGCACCCGATGCGGAATCGCGCACGACCGGAATCCGAACGCCATAGCGGTGTTCCAACTCGAGTTTCTCGGCGATATCTACTATCTCGACGGGAATCTCGGCGCCTTTCGCTTGAATCGCTTTAGACAGCAGAAATTCCGCGTCTTCGCACAAATGACAACCGTGTGTGCCGTAAAGTATTAGTCGAATCAATCTTGCTCGTCCTCGCTGGATACGGCCGGAAGTTTGCGCATCGTCGTCCGGTTCCGGAGCGCGGCAATCTGGCCTCGGTGATAGGGGCAGTGACGGATGTCACGGGGACATCGCTCGCGAGCGGCTAAGCTTATCAGATTAGAGGGGAAACATGCCGAACGAAGATTGTTCGACCGCTCCACAAGCGGGGGGCCTTACGGATAGAGGTACTCAAGCAGCGGCGATGTCGTTTTTCTGGCGAGGACAAAAGAGAAAACGCCCGTCTCATGTCGCATCGGATAATGTCGGGCGTGGTTTCATCACGACGTCCGAAGTGTGGGCGTTTATGGCAGGTATTCGTCGACAGCGCGCCTGTTCCATCGTTTCCAGCTTGGAAACGATGCGGGGTAATCGATCCCGGTCGCCAAACGGTCGCCGGAACCGCTATGCTTAGCCCTCCGTTTAGCGAGCAGCGGGCGCGTGCCGCGCGCGTCGTTCGCACGGAAAATCGCCAGACGGTCGGGCATTCTCCGCGTTCTGAATTACCGAAATGACCGCCGGCCGAATCTGTTGATTGTCAACGAGGTAATTTGTCACAGACGGCGAAATGAATTTACTTGCAGACTGGCAATTCGCCCGGTTTGCCTTATCGAGGAAGCGCTCTGCGCGGCAAGCTCCATCGAAATCCTGAAGGGCGAGACGCTACGATGATAACGTCTTTGATCCGCACCACCCGGCGTGCGAATTTGCTGAGGGTTGGATTTTGATTTGTAAAGGTTCGAAAGTCGTCAGAAAACGGTCAGTTTTTGGTCAAATATGGTTTGTTCCGCCAACTGCAATGCTAACCACGAATGCCGGAGCCTGTAGGTATGGAGATCGGTAAGAGTTTGCTATTCGGCCCTTTTCGGCTAGACGCCGGAAACGCCGTCTTGTGGCGCGGGTCGGAGGTGGTGAGCTTGCCGCCGAAAGCCTTTGCGCTTTTGCACTACTTGCTTATGAATCCCGGCCGGCTGTTAACCAAGGACGCTTTGCTCGATGCGGTCTGGCATCGCCGCTATGTCAGCGAGTCGGTTCTTAAAGGATGCGTCAACGAATTGCGCAAAGCTCTGGCGGATGATCCGAAGTCACCCACTTACATCGAAACGGTGGCGAAACACGGCTATCGCTTCATTGCCGAGGTAATGCAGGCAGACAGCCGGGAAGTTCGTGCGCCGGCACTGTCGCCAATAGCGGCCAATCGCGCCGCCCATGATGTGAATTCGATGTATTGGGTAGGGCGGCGGAGCGAGTTGGAATGGCTGGAAGCACGCTTCGAACGGGTAAGGCATGGTGAGCGTCAGATAGTCTTCTTCACCGGCGAGGCCGGGATAGGCAAGACCACCCTAATCGATATGTTTCTGGCTCGCGCCAACGGCACGAATCTGGGGCTGCTACGCGCCCGATGCGTCGAACAGTGCGGTGCGGGAGAGGCGTTTATGCCTTTGATCGAGGCTTTGGAGAACGAATGCCGCGGAGCTGGCGCGCAGCAATTGGTCGACCGGCTGCACCGACATGCACCGACCTGGCTGATGCAAATGAACTCGGTCTTGACGCCCGCGGATAAGGACAAGCTCAGCCAGCAGGTCCTGGGCGCAACGAATGCCCGAATGCTCAGAGAGGCGGCGGAGTTTTTCGAGAGCATCAGCTCCGAATTTCCCTTGGTCCTGGTGATCGACGATTTGCATTGGGGCGATTATGCGACGGTCGATCTTATCTCTCTATTAGGGCGTCGAAGTTCACCGGCTCAGTTATTCGTCATTGCGACATACCGACCGGTCGACGTAAGTTTGACGCAACACCCGATCAAGCGGATCAGGCACGAATTGCAGGCGCGCGGTTTATGCGCCGAGCTGGCCTTGTGCGGTCTGGGCGAGGACGAAATCAAGGAATATTTGGTATCGCGCTATCCCGAAGAGGCGGGACATGAGACTTTATCGTCGTCCATTTACCGATGGACCGAGGGCCATCCCTTTTTCATGGTAAATCTGGTCGAACATCTGGTCGATTTGGGGCGCCTCACATCGAGTTCCTACGATACCGGCTCGAAGCTGGCGATACCCGACAATCTCTTGGAAATGATAGACGCGCAAATCGATCGCCTGAGCGCTTCCGAGCGGCGCTTGCTCGAAATGGCGAGCGTATTCGGCGTCGAATGGTCTGCGGCACTGCTGGCAGCCGTATCCGGCGAAGATTTGGCGACGATCGAACTGTGTTGCGATGAACTCAGCCGGCGCGGCCAGATGTTGAAGTCATGCGGTGCCGACGAGTGGGCGGACGGGATAATGGCCGGACGCTATGGTTTTCGGCATTCCCTCTATCGCGAAATCCTTTATCGCCGCCTTGCGCCCGGGCGCCGGATGCAGTTGCACCGGTCCACCGGAGAATGCTTGGAAAATGGATACGGCGAGAAATCCAAAACGATCGCGGCGGAATTGGCCAATCATTTCGAGCAAGGCAAACAGCTGTCTAAGGCAATCATGTATCTGCGTCTGGCGTCGGAGAACGCCGTGAGCCGCTATGCCAACCGAGAAGCGATAGACTACATCAGCCACGCGCTACGCCTGTCCGAGTCGTTTCCGGAGGCGGAACGCGAGGCCTTAATCATGGAATTGCTGTTCAGACGCGGTGTCGTAAAGCGTTCTATGGACGACACCGATGGCGCCATGGAAGACTTTTCGGCTATTCGCAAGCTTGCGGTCAGCGCGGGTCTTCCGCTTTGGGAGCTCAAAGCCTTGATTGAACAAGGCAGGGTTTGTTATTGGATGGATCGGCCCCGCTGCCTCGCGTTAGTGACCGAGGCGGTAGAACGCGCTCTGGATTTAAAGGACGAGATGATCGAAATCCTGGTTCGAGGCTCCTGGGCTGGATGGCATAACACTTTGCAGGGATGGAGCGAGCACTACATCCGGGATTGTCGAAAGGCCATGGATATGGCCCGCGCAACGCGGAATCGCGAATTGCTTAACGCCAGCCTCACCTTGCATTCCAGTTTCGAATACGCCAGGGCCGACTATCGGTCGGCGATCGCTCTCGCACGCGAGGCAATGGAGATCGCTCAGAACCGGGGCGACGCATTGCAATACATGGTTTGCGAGGCCCTTTGCATAAGGTCGATGCTGCACATCGGAGAGTGGGGGGAAGCCCGGCGCCATATCGCCAAAGCGTTAGAGATGGCCGAAAGGAACGGCAATGTCTTTGCAATCATCCATTTCACTCTGCTCATGAGCTGGTTACACGAGCAGGCCTTGGATTACGAAGGTGCACGGAGTCTGTGCCAGGCCGCGATGGAAAAAATGCACGACCAGCGGGATTCCTCGAATGCCTTTTTCGGACTGATCCGGTCGGGCGCGGCCCATTTGGGTTTGAGGCAACACGCCGAAGCCTTCGAGAGTTTCGCCAAAGCCGATCAGCTGCTGGATGCCTGTCAGGGACTGATGGATTGGTACCTGCGGCCGCTCTTTCATTTGGGCCTGGGTGAATACTGGCTGACGCAAGGCCAGTGGGAAAAAGCCGAAGAGCAGGCGAACAAGGTTTGCGAGCTCTCGGCCTTGCCTCCCGATCCGGCTTATCTGGCGCTGGGACATCGGCTGTTGGCCGAAGTGGCCATGGGCCGAAAGGCATTGGATACGGCAGGCGCGGAAGTCGAACAGGCGTTGTCCCATCTCGGTACGATCGAGGCCGCACTCGCGGCATGGCGGGTGTACGCAACCGCTGCGGAGCTGGATAGCCGAAGGGGACGCCTCCCTGAAGCGGAAACCTACCGCCATCGCAGCGCAGCGATACTTCGAGGCTTGGCCGAATCCATGGACGAGGCGGATTGCCTGCGTCAGTCGCTGCTGCGACATCCGCTGTTAACCGGCATTTGCGAGTAATTCCAAATCAAAACTTCGCGTGAATTCCGCCGAATACCGTGGTTCCGGGAGTGTAGCGGGCGTAGATGCCGCCGGTTCGGTTGTTGGTAATATTGTCACCGCGCACATAAAGATCGAGTTGCGGCAACACGCGATAGGTGGCTATGAGATCGACACGGACGGTGTCGTCCGTGGCCAAAGTCGCCGCGCTATCGTTCCATTGCGAGCCTTGGTATGTTGCATTCGCGCGGAGGCTCAGCGGCAAGGCATCCAGGTTCCACTGCGTCCAGATGCGGCCGGATTTTTCCGGATGCACCGGCAAAGGCCGGTCGTTGTCCAGATTGCGGCTGTACTGATAAGTGAAGTCCAGACCGCTGCGGAGCTGTTCGGACCAGAGAACTTCCAACGAAGCCTCTGCTCCGGCGATGCGGGCCCGCGGCGTGTTGCCGAGGCGAACAAAGCGTCCCAAGCTGATTTCTGAAGTGATCAGGTCGTTATAGCGACCGTAGTAGCCGGTTACGGAGATGTATAGATTGCGGATCGGCACCCAATCGAATCCGGCATCTGCCGTCAAGCCTTTCTCCGGTTTGAGAATGGGACTGCCCAAGAGCGGCATATACAGTTCGCCGTAGCTGGGGGCGCGGAATGCGGTGCCCGCGTTGGCCCGGAGGCTCAAGGATGACGAAACGTCCCAGCGAGACCCGAAATGCAGTAGCGTGTGTTTGCCGTAGTCGTCGTGGCTTTCCACCCGGACGCCCGCTTCTTGGTACCATTTCCCCAAATCGGCCTGCAGCTCGGCAAATCCGATCACGGTCTTTCGCTCGTCGTGGAATTGCGACGATTGCAAGGGATGTTCACTTTCCCCATGCTCGTGACGCACCTGCCCACCCCACACCAGTCGCCAGGATCGCTGGCGCGTCTGATCGTTTAAAAGTGCGTGACTGTTGCGCCAATCGGCGAACATCAAATGGCTGCTGAAACTGAACGGTAGACGCCCGGCTCGAGCGGCGACGTCGTTCTCGGTGTAGGCCAGCTGCAACCGACTGGTCCAGTCATCGGTCAGATGCGCTGAGGCGGTATTTTGGGTCAGCCACAGTTTTTCGTGAAAATCCGTGGTCGCACTGTCGACGAAGGTGGGAAGACCGGCCGGAGTCACCCCCGGTAGATCGGCGTCCTGCCATGAGTCTTTGTAGAGGACGCTGCCGTCCACGGCCAAATCCGGCGTGAACCGCGCGCCGTATCGCGCTATCCCTAAGGTGCTGCCGAAGCGGTCCCGCTCCGGATTGCCCCGGTCGGGTATGGCGTCGTACGCACCGTCGAATTGGTTCACCCGACTTCCGGTGACGGAAATGTCGGCATGCTCGGCCAGCAAGCCGCCGCTCAGTGTCGTGCGGAAGGTTCCGAAGCTTCCCCCTTCCGCGTGAACCAAACCATAATCTTCCGTGGTCCGTTTGGAACTCAACTGAATGCTGCCGCCCAAAGCTTGGCTGGTGTAGTAGGCATGGTTGGAACCGAGAACCACGGTGGCTCCGCCCAAGGCTTCGGCGGGAATGGTATCGAGCCAGCTCAGTGCCGGCAGTGCCGTCAGTAACGGTACGCCATCGAATGTCACCATGCCTTGGGTGTAAGTCACGCCGCGTACCCTCAGTCCCACGGCGCGGCCCTCGCTGCCCCGGAGCACGAAAACGCCCGGCGTTCCGCGCAGGAAATCGTTGATATTGCTGTACTGCGAACTTTCGACGTCATTCCGTGACCGAAAAGTGGCATTGTTCGTAAGCGCTCGTGAGAGATTGTCGGCGGTTTGGGGCAGACCGTCCGTGGGAATCACGGTCACCGGAGGCAGTTCCGTCATATCCGCTCGCAATGAAGCCGGTGCACACTGCGCAATCAGTAAGACCGCGGCCGGACCGGCCAGACCCCGTTTGCCCACCTTGACCATGAATCGTGTTTAGCGATTATCGAAGGCTAATCCGGTTCGTAAGCCAGGATCGGCGCCAGCCACCGTTCGGCTTCCCTAAGCGTCACGCCTTTCCGTTTCGCGTAATCCTCGACCTGGTCGCGGCCGATCTTGCCGACGTTGAAATATTTCGCCGCCGGATGTGCCAGATACCATCCGCTGACGGAGGAAGCGGGGTACATCGCGAAAGACTCCGTCAAGCGGATGCCGCTGTTCTGTTCGGCTGCCAGCAGTTCGAACAGCGCGGCCTTTTCGGTGTGGTCCGGACAGGCGGGATAGCCGGGGGCAGGGCGGATGCCCCGATACGCCTCGGCGATCAGTTGCTGGTTGCTGAGCTGCTCGTCCGGCGCGTAGCCCCAGAACTCGCGGCGAACCCGCCGGTGCATCAGTTCGGCGAGGGCTTCCGCCAGACGATCGGCCAGGGCCTTGAGCATGATGCTGCTGTAGTCGTCGTGGTTGGCGGCGAAGCGGTCGAGATGTTTTTCGATGCCGTGGCCGGCGGTAACGGCGAAGCCCCCGATATAGTCGGGCACGCCGCTCTCTTTCGGCGCCACGAAATCGGACAGGCAGTAATTGGGCTGGCCGGGCGGTTTCACCGCCTGCTGGCGCAGATGGCGAAGGACGGTCAGCGTTTCCTTCCGGGTATCGTCGGCATACAGCAGGATATCGTCGGCAGATGCGTTAGCCGGGAAGAATCCGACCACCGCGCGGGCGGTCAGCCACTCTTCCGCGACCAAGGTTTCGAGCATGGCCTTAGCGTCCTTGAACAAGGTGCGCGCATGCTCTCCGACCACTTCGTCGTCGAGAATTTTCGGGTAGCTGCCCGCCAGCTCCCAGGTATGGAAAAAAGGCGACCAGTCGATGTAATCGACAATTTCCCGCAACGGGTAATGGTCGAATACCCGTAGACCCAAGAAAGTCGGATGCGGCGGCACGTAATGCTGCCAATCGCCATGGAAGGCGTTGGCGCGTGCCGCGGCGATCTCGTGCAGCGGGTTTTGTGCCTTGCGTCCCGCGTGGCGTTGGCGCACCTCTTCGTATTCGCGCCGCGTTTGCGAGATGAAATCGTCCCGCAAATCTTCGCTTAAAAGACTCCCGGCGATTCCGACACTTCGCGAGGCATCGGTCACGTAAACCGCCGGGCCGCTGTAGTTCGGCTCGATCTTGACGGCGGTATGGGCGCGCGAGGTGGTTGCGCCTCCGATCAGCAGGGGCAGAGTGAAGCCCAGCCGCTCCATTTCCTTGGCCACATGGACCATTTCATCCAGCGACGGCGTGATCAGACCGGACAGTCCGATGATATGGACATCATGCTCGCGCGCCGCGTCGAGGATTTTCTCGCAAGGCACCATGACGCCCAGATCGATCACTTCGAAGCCGTTGCATTGCAGCACGACGCCGACGATGTTCTTGCCGATGTCGTGCACGTCGCCTTTGACCGTGGCCAGCAGGATTCTGCCGTTCGATTGAATCGTACCGCCGGCTTTTTCCACTTCCATGAAGGGCATCAGATAGGCCACCGATTTCTTCATGACCCGGGCGGATTTGACCACCTGCGGCAGGAACATCTTGCCGGCGCCGAACAGGTCGCCGACCACGTTCATGCCCTGCATGAGCGGGCCTTCGATGACGTGCAAGGGGCGCGCGTATTGCTGGCGGGCCTCCTCGGTGTCTTGCTCGATGAATTCGTCGATACCCTTGACCAGCGCGTGCTCCAGGCGCTTCTCGACCGGCCAGTGGCGCCACGCGAGGTCTTCCTTCTTTTCGACGGTTCCGCCTTCGTTCCGGTATTTCTCGGCGATGGACAGAAGCTGTTCGGTGGCGTCCGGATGGCGCGCGAGGATCACATCCTCGATGGCATCCCGAAGTTCCGCCGGAATGTCTTCGTAAATCGCGAGCTGTCCGGCGTTGACGATACCCATGTCCATGCCGGCACGGATCGCATGGTAAAGAAAGACGGCGTGGATGGCTTCGCGCACCGGATTGTTGCCGCGAAAAGAGAAAGACACGTTGGAAACGCCGCCCGAGACCAGGGCATGGGGCAGGGTTTCCTTGATCTGGTGCACGGCTTCGATGTAATCGAGGCCGTAGCGGTTGTGCTCCTCGATGCCGGTGGCGACGGCGAAGATATTCGGGTCGAAGATGATGTCTTCGGCCGGGAGTCCGACCCGTTCGGTGAGAATCTTGTAAGCGCGGGCGCAGATTTCCACCTTGCGCTCGCGGGTGTCCGCCTGGCCCTGCTCGTCGAAGGCCATGACGATGACCGCGGCGCCGTAGCGGCGGACCAGCTTGGCGTGGCGGATGAACGCGTCTTCGCCTTCCTTGAGCGAAATCGAGTTGACGATGCCCTTGCCCTGAAGACATTTCAGTCCGGCTTCCAGGATGTCCCATTTGGACGAGTCCAGCATCACCGGCACGCGGGCGATGTCCGGTTCAGAGGCGATCAGGTTCAGGAAACGGACCATGGCGGCCTGCGAATCGAGCATGCCTTCGTCCATGTTGACGTCGATGATCTGCGCGCCGTTCTCTACCTGCTGGCGGGCGACGTCGATGGCCTGCTCGTACTTCTCCTCGCGGATCAGGCGGCGAAAGGCCGCCGAGCCGGTGACGTTGGTGCGCTCGCCCACGTTGACGAACAAGGATTCGGGGCCGATGTTCAGGGGCTCGAGCCCGGCCAGGCGGCACTTCGGTTCGATAGCTGGCAGATGTCGCGGCGGGAAATGCTCCACGGCGTCGCGAATGGCTTTGATATGGGGCGGGCGAGTGCCGCAGCAGCCGCCTACGATGTTCAGAAATCCCTGCTCCGCCCATTCCGCGATTTCCTTGGCCATGGCTTCCGGCGATTCGTCGTATTCGCCGAATTCGTTGGGAAGTCCGGCGTTGGGGTGGGCCGAGACATGGGTGTCGGCGATGTGCGAAAGCTCTTCGATGTACTGCCGGAGCTGCTTGGCGCCCAGCGCGCAGTTGAAGCCGATGGAAATGGGTTGCGCGTGGCGCAGCGAATTCCAGAAAGCCTCCACGGTTTGCCCGGACAGGGTGCGGCCAGAGGCGTCGGTGATCGTGCCCGAGATCATGACCGGCAAGCGGAGTCCGCGGTCGTCGCAGTACTGTTCCACGGCGAAGACGGCGGCCTTGGCGTTCAGAGTGTCGAAGATCGTTTCGATGAGAATGATGTCCGCGCCGCCGTCGACCAGGCCTTGGGTGGCTTCGTAATAAGCGCTGACGAGATCGTCGAAACTGACGTTACGAAAGCCGGGGTCGTTGACGTTCGGCGAAATCGAGGCGGTGCGGTTGGTCGGGCCCAATACGCCGGCGACGAACCGCGGCCGGTCGGGAGTCTTCTCGGACATGGCGTCGACCGCTTGCCGCACCAGCCGGGTCGCTTCCACGTTGAGCTCATAAGCCAGTTCCTCCATGCCGTAATCGGCGAGGCTGACCCGATTGGCGTTGAAGGTGTTGGTTTCAATGATGTCCGCACCCGCTTCCAGATAAGCGTCGTGAATCGCCCGGATGATCTGCGGCTGAGTGAGGCAGAGCAGGTCGTTGTTGCCCTTGAGATCTTTCGGCCAGTTCGCAAAACGCTCTCCGCGATAATCCTTTTCCTCGAGCCGGTAGCTTTGGATCATGGTGCCCATCGCGCCATCCAGGAAGAGAATCCTTTCGGAAAGAAGTTGTCTCAATAGTGCGGTGCGGGCGTTCAAATCGGTCATCGTGGGATATTCCGGGGTAAGGGAGAATTCGAACCGGCGTTTTGACGGCAAAGAGTTCTATTTTAGAGACAGACGGTCCGGCAATAAACCGGTTCATGCGCGGCAAGCCGGTGTATTCCTTGCCATAAGGAAATGAATGATGTCAAAATTCGGCTCGCTTTCAAGAATAGCAAGCTGTTCCGCCCCACGGATGCCTCTTTTTTTGCGGGGAAGAGCAACCGCTACAATAAACGTTCCGGGGAGATTTCTATGAATTTTCGAGCTTTCGGCGCAGCCGGCCTGATTTGGCTTGTTGGAGCCATGGGGACGACCGCTTTGGGAGAAGTCCCGCTAAAAGACAACAGCGAAATTGTGGGTACGTGGCGCCTCGAGTCGGTGGCTCCGGCACTTAATAAACCCAAGATCGAGGAAAATAGGACCTGGGAATTCAAATCTGACGGTACCATCGTCACTTCGGGTTACAACCGGCATTTCAAAGCGGAAGATCGGCACGAGTGGAAGTACAAGGTCGTGGACGGCAAGATCGTGGCGGATGATCCGGGGCGGCCGGGAAAAACGATCGATTACATGGTCTACGAAAAAACGCCCGACCGAATGATCCTGAAAGGCGGTATCGAAGGATTTTATTTCTTTAAAAAACAATAATTAGAGGAAACCGGATATGAATAAGTTTTTTCAGTTCAATAAAGATGACCGAACGATGTGGCTGGGCATGTTGGGAATTAGCGCGATCTTTATCGTGCTGATGTCGTTGTTTACGACCACGTCCCCTTTCTATTACGCGAAACGGATTCTGATCACGATCTTTATCATGTTTCTGCCGGGCTACGCGATTACCAAGCTGTTCTTCGATCATATGGAGTTCACGGAATACAGGGCGCTCGATAAATTCTTGGTTTCGTTCTTCTTTTCCATAGCCACGGTGCAAACCTTGTACTTCATCGCGACCTACGTGCGGACTTACGCCTTAAACGTGGATGAAGATGTCATCAGCAGTAACGCGATCTCGATATCGATTGCTCTCTTGGTTACCGCAGTTGCCTTTGGCGTCAAATTTTATTTGAACAAAAAGAAAACGATCGCATCTTAAAAATAGGCTTTGTTCGGCAGATTTGATGACAACTATGAGTTCCGGTGATTCTAATTCAAAAAGACCTACGGTATTTCAGGTGATTGCCAGTGTCGTCGCGGCGGCTTTCGGCGTTCAAAGCTCGGCTAACCGGGAGCGCGATTTCGCCTTTGGCTCAGCCAAGGCTTATATCATCGGCGGCATCATTTTTACGGTGCTGTTCGTGGTGGCCGTCATTGCCGTGGTGAATCTGGTGATCAAATCCGCCGGGACGTAGGAACGCTTGAACGGTGACGCCGTCAAAAACCCCGCAGGTTTGCCGCGGGGTTTTTCTTTGCACAGAATTTCGGCGTGTCGCTTGTCGAGGAGATCGGTTGACGAATTCTGGAGGCGACGATTAATCTTCCCTGAAGCGGTGCCCATGCCGCTTCGTTTCGCGACTTAACGCTTACGTTTAGTAAGCGATTCAGGGATACCTAAGGACTAAACGGAGGCTAGGATGGCCGATATTCCCACCAAACATGTCTCGTACTGGATCGATTCGACGCCGGAAACGGGCTATCCGGAACTTCCGGGCGATCTTTCCGTCGATGTAGCCGTTGTCGGTGCCGGTATCGTGGGCCTCACCACGGCGCTTCTGCTGAAACGGGCTGGGCGCAGCGTGGCGGTGATCGACTCGCGGAAGATCGTCGGGCAGGTCACGGGGCGAACCACCGCCAAATTGACCTCGCTCCACGGTCTTATCTATTCCTATCTGATCAAAACTTTCGGCGAAGACGGCGCTCGCGCCTATGCCGAGTCGAATCAAGCCGCGATCGAGATAGTCGACACCATACGGACGCAACTCGGCAGCGACTGCGATTTCGAGCGTCAGTCGGCATTTACCGTTACCGAGTCGGAGGAGCAGGTGCCGGCATTGGAAGCCGAGATGGAAGCTGCCGCGAAGCTTGGATTGCCGGTCGATTTCGTCACCGAAACGACCTTGCCTTTTCCGATTGCCGGCGCGGTACGCTTCGATCACCAGGCGCGTTTCCACCCTCGGAAATACCTGCTGTCGGTCGCACAGGCGGTGAGCGGCGACGGCTGTGCGGTTTTCGAGAATACTCGAGTGCTGGACATCGAAGAGGGTACCCCGTGCCGGGTGCTGACCGATAAGGGGAAAGTCGAGGCGCGAGACGTGGTCATCGCCACCAATATTCCCATTCTGGATAAAGGCGGATTCTTCGCCAAAGTGTTTCCGAGACAACATGTCGTCGTCGGGATTCGAGTTGCCCCGGAGCAAGTCCCCGACGGCATGTTTCTGTCGGTGGGAGAGCCCAAATATTCGGTTCGCGTCCATCCGACGGATAAAGGGCCGTTGCTGATCGTTTCGGGACAGGGCTATCGGACGGGGCACGCCGACACGGCGCAGAAGTCGAGAGAGCTCAGGTGGTTCGTCCAAAACCGCTTTCAGGTCACCTCTATCGAATACGAGTGGATCAATCAGGATTACGACGCTGCCGACCGAGTGCCTTATATCGGTCATCTCACGCCCGGCTCGAAGCACCTTTATACGGCAACCGGATTCAATGCCTGGGGTTTAACCAACGGCACGGTGGCCGCTACGATCATTTCCGACGAGATTATCGGCAACCACAACCGCTGGGCGGAGCTCTACCGGGCTACGCGCGTGAATCTCAAGGCATCGGGCGGAAAGTTGCTGAAGGAGAACGTCCATGTCGGGGAAATGTGGTTAAGGGACAAATTGGCGTCCGGTCATAGAAAAACGGTGGAGACGGTTGCGCCCGGGGAAGGAGAGATCATCGATCTCCACGGCAAAAAAACCGCCGTGTATCGAAACGAGGAAGGCCGAATTCACGCCGTATCCGCCGTTTGCACGCATCTCGGCTGTATCGTTCACTGGAACAAAGCGGATAAGTCATGGGATTGTCCTTGCCACGGCTCGCGCTTCGATGCCGAAGGAAAGGTGATATCGGGGCCGACGCGAAAGGAACTCGAGCCTGTATCGTTGTAACCGGCCACAGGAGACGGTAAAGAAAATTCAGCCGTGAACCATCGTCGCAAACTTCCCTGGATTCGCCGCTAAGCTTGGGCGGTTGTCCCAGAATTCTTGATCGGTAATCATCCTGATTATTTTTCGTGTCGCATTTGAGTAATTATTTGTTCAAGTCGCGATACTTTTTGTTTTTCCGGAGATGCATCTTTAGTCAGGGCTCGGTTCATTGATTAACGGTCGAGCAGGTGCGCTCGCGGGCGTCGTGCGACCGGTTTGACTCGATGGCCGTATTAAACGGATTTGGACATTAGGAGAAATCCTTAACGCCCGGTAAAACGTCTTTTTACAGTAGCGCACAGGGACGTAAACGCTATGCAATCCGACGAACACCCCGCCGATTTACGGCAGACTCCTGAAAGAGGTGGCGCCGCGCTTTGGACTGCGGTGGCGCTAACCGTTTATTCCGTGTTGGGAGCCGTTCATGCAAAGGACTACCGAAGCATCGACGGTTACGGAAATAACATCGCCCATCCGACATGGGGTATGGCCGGTGCTTACCTGCTGCGCAGCGCGAGCGGAGCTCACTATACGGACGGCATTTCCTTGCCGGCTGGGGCCTCGCGTCCGAGTCCCCGCGAAATCAGCAATGCCGTTTTCGCCCAAAATGACGATCTGATTCCCGCGAAAGGCCGCCAGAGCGATTTCATGTGGACCTGGGGGCAATTTTTGGACCACGATATGGGACTCACCCAAGGAACGGCCGAAAGCTTTCCGATCAAGATTCCAGCGGGAGATCCGTTTTTCGATCCACGGGGAACAGGCACAAAGACGATGCCTTTCTCGCGCGCCATCTTCGATCCGGCCACCGGGACGAGCACCGGCAACCCGCGCGAGCAGATCAATGAAATTACCGCTTACATCGACGGCTCCATGATTTACGGGTCCGACGAGGCTCGTGCCCGCTGGCTTCGGACCGGGCCGTATCTGAAAGGTTCGTCCGGCAATCTGCTCCCGTACAACGACGGGACCCAACCCAATGCGGGTTCGCCCGAGCAACCGAATTTTTCGTCGGCTCTATTCGTCGCGGGCGACATCCGGGCCAACGAGCAGCCCACGCTTGCGGCCATGCATACGCTGTTCATGCGCGAACACAATTACCAGGTCGACCGAATTCGCGAGGCAAATCCGGATCTCGATGACGAAGAACTGTATCAGCGCGCCAGGGAAATCGTCATCGCCGAAATTCAGCATGTTACGTACGAGGAATATCTGCCGGCGCTTTTGGGGCGAGGCGGCCTTCATATGAGATCGAGCTACGATGCCGGGGTCAATCCGGGGCTCAGCTCGCTTTTTTCGACAGCCGCCTTTCGGCTCGGGCATACCATGCTCAGCCCGTCAATCTTGCGTCTCAACGAAGACGGCTCGCCGATCAGGGAGGGCGCGCTTTCATTGCGGGAAGCATTCTTCGAGGCCACGCCTCCCATGCTGGCCGGCCGTGGCATCGATCCTCTCATCCGCGGTGTGGCGGTGCAGCGCATGCAGGAGCTGGATGAAAAAATCGTTGATGATGTTCGCAATTTTCTGTTCGGTGCGCCGGAGGCCGGCGGGTTGGATCTGGTTGCGTTCAATATCCAGCGCGGCCGTGACATGGGATTGCCCGATTTCAATACCGCGCGTGCGGATCTTGGCTTACCCCGCAGATCCAGTTTCTCCGAGATCACCTCGGATCGGGCTATGGCAACGAGCTTGGAGCGCCTTTACGGCAACGTCGACGACATCGATATGTTCGTGGGTCTTCTCTGCGAGGACGACATGCCCGGCACGATGTTGGGCGAAACGCTGAGAGCCATACTGATGGATCAGTTCCACCGCACTCGTTCCGGAGATCGCTACTGGTATACGCGGACCCTGAAGGGGAAGGATCTCGCTATGGTGCGCCAAACGCGCTTGTCCGACATCATTCGCCGCAATACGTCGATACGGAAGATTCAGAAAAACGTGTTTTTTGCACCGAATCACGATCGCTGAGGCAGGGGCCAGAGCACCCGATGGCGATTAGGCGGAGGCTTATCGCGGTCCGGTCGATGTCACCGTGAAAGAGCAATGATGGCACTGACGGTTGACTTACTGTGGCACTCCGTGCCTATCACCGGGACAATCTGCGAACGTTCCGCTCGCGCCAAACGATGGTATAAGCGTCCTTTGGTACCATTCGTATTACAATCGGCTGAATCACGGGCATGGGTTGAAGATGGGCAGGATAGCTCAATTCGATG
This sequence comes from Methylocaldum sp., assembly GCF_039794385.1. Lineage (NCBI taxonomy): Bacteria > Pseudomonadati > Pseudomonadota > Gammaproteobacteria > Methylococcales > Methylococcaceae > Methylocaldum > Methylocaldum sp. The sequence continues at coordinate 33,033 of NZ_JBDIVO010000003.1, forward strand.
ATTCACCGGTGGCTGTGGCGGATGGATTTACTTGGTGCAGCCTTAACTAGTGAAGAAACTTGTCATGCAAATCTGGGTCGATGCCGATGCCTGTCCGAACGTCATCAAAGAGATTCTGTATCGTGCGGCGGAAAAACGGCAAATTTCGCTGACTCTCGTCGCTAACCAGCCCCTTCGAACGCCGCCGTCGCGTTATATCCAGGCCATTCAGGTGCCCGCCGGGTTCGATGTGGCCGACAACAAAATCGTTCAGGCAATTCAGCCCGGCGATCTCGCGGTTACCGCGGATATCCCGTTAGCCGCCGAAGTCGTCGAGAAGGGTGGTTATGCGCTCAACCCGAGGGGGCAGTTCTACACGAAAGACAATATCCGCGAACAACTGACGTTGCGAAACTTCATGACGGAGCTGCGCAATAGCGGGGTCGAAATGGGTGGCCCCTCGTCGTTGAGCCAGGGCGACCGCCAGGCGTTCGCGAATCAGCTGGATCGTTTCTTATCCCGACAAGGCAGGAACTGACCAGAGCTTCACGTCCACCGTGACCCTATTCGATCGCCGTGCCTCAGCCCGTCAATAGCGCTCGAAGCCGGTCGCGGCGGCCGGTTCGGGTTTCGGTTCCGCCAACAGCGAGCGCTTGACGAAGAAGATAGCCGCCATCGGCATCGCCAGTCCGACGATGGCGACGGTGATGAACAGCGCGCCGAGTTCGCTGTAATCGGCTGGAATTTCTACGGCTCCGGTGCTTGCATTTCTGACCTCGCGCGTGACGGTGAATATCTGGTTCAGATATTTGGTGCCGAGTTGCGAGAGCGATAGCGCCAGATTGGTAAAGGCGGCCATGACCGCGAAATAGGTTGCCTTGAGCCTTTCCGGAGCCGAGTTGGCGATCCACGCGAGCATCGGGATCATCGCGATCTGGCCCAGGGGCGACTCGAGCGCCGTGTCGATCAGGGCGATGAACCGGGCATCGACGACGCCGCCGGTGCGGGCGGCGGTCCAATGGTGAAATCCGTAGAACATCGCGATATTCGGCAAAAAAAGGACGGCGCCGGCAATGGTCAAGAAGGCAATGATATAGGTGATCGGACGCTCGGCCATGAAGCGGCGGAAGATGAACATGCCGAACAGCGTCAATGCGCTGGCGACCAGCGAAAGCTGAGATAGAAACTGTTGATCGAAACCGAGCTCGTCGATCATCCACCAGGTCGAACCGGCGCCGGTCGTGGGGATCGCGCGGAATGCGAAAATCACGATAGCCGTGGCGTAGAGTTCGTGTCGCGCGCGATCGGGAAGGTCTCGGGTCAATTGCCGCATCAGGAACAATACGATGCCGAGAGAACCCGCGAAGATGATTTCCTCGTTGAGTGGCACGGCGGCCAAGCCCATGCTGGCCGAGAACAGGACGAACACCAGGCCGCCGCCCAGAATCCACCAGTTGGCCTCGGGCAATTCGTCCATGGGTCTTCCCAGGAACCGCTCGATCTGGTCCATCTCGAAACCTTGAGCGGCTAGCCGCTGTACGTCGCGCCAGCGCAAAGCGGCGGCCAACGCCACGCCAAGAACGGAAACGGCCGGAATGATCAGCGCCAGGCGGTAAATCTGAAGATAAACCGCCGCTTTCTCCAATTCGCCAAGGTTTTCGACGCCGCTGAAAAGGTATACGTTGACGGCGGCGACCAGAACGGTGCCGCCGATGATCGCGACTCGCCCCAGGGTCTGCATGGTGGTGTGGGCCAGGCGAAGCTGTTCGTCGCCGACCGGACGGCCTTCTCGGTCCACGCGAGGTACGGCCTCGACGGTCATGGCGTCCGCCACCGTGTCCTGCAATACGTAACCGACCGGCGCCAGCAGGGCGGAAAGAACGTACCAGGTTTCGATCGGCATAAGCTCGCGCATGGCGTCCGGTTTGTCGAGCAGACCGATCATGATCAAGAGGCTGGCGGAAATCAGCCCGGCACCGAGAATGATGAGGCCGGACTTGTGGCGCCAGATCAAGTCGACCAGATGCCCCATCGGCATCTTCAAGGTCCAGGGCAGCATCATCCAAAAGCTGAGGGCGGCCAGGAACTCCGCGGACAGGCCCAGATATTCCTTGACGAAAAAGGTGCCGACGATGCCGGTCAGTCCGGAAATTCCGGCCGCCATGTAGACCATGAGGGGCGGAAGATAGCTCAGGCGCATTTGGCGGCCGAGGTCGAGAACGTTGCGGTCTAGCCATTCTCTCCAATGCATGGGAATCTCTCTCCTTGGTTGAATATTCCAAACGATTGTAGAACAAGCGATCGAGCGGTCCGAGCTTTTTGGTTGCAAGTCAGTTCGGAACGATCGTCTCCTTCAGGGGCTTGGTTTACCTCGGCTGGCGATTTTGATAGAACCGGGCGGGTGAATACGGATACGGCGCGGTTGCTTCTGCGCCGGAAGCAAAAGAGAACGTCACATTATTCCCGAAAAGCATGGAGACCAGCATGAAATTGCATTCCTTGGCACAGATGTTCAAGACCCTTTTGTTCGGTGCGCTGATCAGCGGAATCGTCTCGGCGCCGGAGTTGGCGGAGAGCGCTACGCTCGACCAATCGCTGGATCGGGCGCTTCAAGGCGATCACCGGGACCCCGGAAATCGTGAGCGGGACAAATACAGGCATCCCAAGGAAACCCTGCAATTTTTCGGACTGCGGCCGGATATGACGGTAGTCGAAATATCGCCCGGACGCGGCTGGTATACGGAGATTCTGGCTCCTGTCCTGCGTGACGAGGGAAAGCTCTACGCGGCCGGCTTCGGCCCGGTTCGGCCGGGCATGCCCGATTACGCCGTCAAGATACAGAAAGCATACGAAGCCAAGCTCAAGGTGCGCCCGGACGTCTACGACCGGGTTGTGCCGACTTCGATGCAGAATCCGAAGGATGCCGATTTTGCACCGCCGGGCACGGCCGATCTGGTGTTGACCTTCCGGAACGTGCACAACTGGATGGCGGACGGTACGGCGGACGAGATGTTCAAAGCCATGTACCGGGTTTTGAAACCCGGCGGTACGCTGGGCGTGGTCGAACATCGCGCGAAGCCCGGCACTTCGCTCGAGGATATGAAGAAAAGCGGCTATGTGACCGAGGATTATATGATTGCTTTGGCCGAAAAAGCCGGTTTCAAGCTGGCCGACAAATCGGAAATCAACGCCAATCCCAAAGACGGCAAAGATCATCCGGAAGGCGTATGGACTCTGCCGCCGACCTTGCGGATGGGCGAAAAAGATCGGGCACGCTACCTTGCGATCGGGGAGAGCGACCGGATGACTCTCAAGTTCACCAAATAGGCGTTCGGACGGACGGCTACCCGAATCGGACGCTAACGTCGCCGGGTTCGATCATCGCTTTGCTTGAGTTGCAGCCACCGGGCTATGAGCAGTGCGGTCAAGATCAGCCAGCCGTAAGGGTAGGGGATGGCCCCGACGAAGAATGCGCTGAGCACGGCGACGAGCAGCGCTCCCAATGTCAAAAGATAGGTATCCATGGCGGCGAGTCTCCGAAAATCGCGGACTGTCCGCATGTTAGACCGCTTGGAATGGCCGGGGTAGCCGCTCGATGAAAAGAAGCGTGGAAACGGGCGTCGGCAAAGGATGGCCGACCTACGAACTTGTGTTGTCCAGTAGGTCGGGAATCCTTTCCCGACATTTATGTTTCCGCAAACGGAGCCCTCTCCATTTAGAGGCAAAGGAAACGAGATCAAAACGGCTCCTTGAACGGGCGCAGGTCCAATTCGTGCGTCCAGGCGCTTCGGTGCTGATTGTGCAACTGCCAGTAGGTATCGGCAATCGCGTCGAGATCGAGGAGTCCGTCGGCGCCTTTTTGGGCGACGAATTCGGGAAATGCGTTTCGGGCCCGCTCGCCGTCAATGACGCCGTCGATGATGGCATGCACCACGTGGATGCCCTGCGGTCCGAACTCCCTGGCCATGCCCTGAGCCAGCGCCCGTAGAGCGCTTTTTGCCGCGGCGAAGGCGGTGAACGGAGGACGGGCGCGTAGCGAAGCGCTGGCGCCCGTGAAGAACAAGGTCCCGTGCCTTTGATCAGCCATCAGCCGCGCGGCTTCCCGTCCCACCAGAAATGCGGCGTAGGCGTTCTGCAGCCAAAGCTGTCTGAACATGTCGCCGCTGGTTTCGAGCAGCGGTGCCCGGCGATTGCTGTCCACGTTGCAGGCGACAATGTCCAGCTCGCCGGGATCGCCCGAAACCGTTTCGAACAAGGATATGACGTCGCCTTCGACGGTGGCGTCGGTTACGACGGGAACCGCCCGGCCGCCGGCCATTCGGATTTCCCCGGCGACGCGCTCCAGTTTTTCGGCAGTGCGGCCTCCGACATAAACCCTGAGCCCCTCGCGCGCGAAGCGGCGGGCGAGGGCGGCCCCCAAACCCTTGCTAGGCCCAACCCCGATGACGACAGCTTTATGGTCGTTCATATCATGGTACCCGTTCGGTTCGCTAACTTCGGCTAAAGATCAAGCCGAAATTATTGGCCGGCATATCTATCTTCTCGCTCAACCCCAGGGCATAAGCGCTCGCCGCTTTTTCCAAATCGGCGATGTCCTTCAGGCCCCACTCGGAAACCCCGGCTGAGTGGATCATCTGATCGAACTCATGATTCGATGCGGTGGTGTATCGGCCGTGGTCCTTGAAGGGACCGTAGACAAACAGAAAGCCGTCCTCGTTCAGCAATTGCGAGGCGCACTTCATCATGCCGTCCGCGACGGAAATCGGAGCCACCTGGAAGATATTGATGACAAAAATGACGTCGAAGCGCCGCTCGTCCGGGTTCGGCCAGGTCTCATCGCGCGTCAGATCGAGCTGGCTCGGCCGTGCGACGTTCTGCACTCGGTTTTCCCAGGTAACCCGCATGATGTTTTCCAGGGCGTGCTCGTTCAGGTCGGTCGGATGGAACGTCAGATGCGGGAAATATGGCGCGAAATAGTTGATGTGCATGCCGCTCCCGCTGGCGAACTCCAGGACGTTGCCCGGTGTCGACGGGAATTTCTGCTTGAAAACCTCCAGGATCGGATCGCGGTTGCGGTGTCCCGCCCAGGAAACATACGGACTTAAGGGATGCGGATCGAGCGGCGGTCTTTCTTGAGACATAAAAGTTATCCTCGTGGAATGTTCTTTTTGTAATGTTGTAATCAGATTGCGCCAGTGTCCTAAAGTGGGACGTGCTTTTGCAGCAGCTTGTATGCCAGGATTATTTAACGAAAAAAGCCAATAAAATCAGTATTGTAGTAAATAGCTATTCGATATGTTTATGAAATGTTATTTCAGTTGATGAAAAATGATTTCTTAATTCGAAAATCAGGTTTAGGCTATTAAGTCCATGATGTAGCACGAGCGCCCTTTATGAACCAGGCAAGCTTTTCGCAATTGACGCCGATTGGATTTCTCCAGACCTTCGTCATCGAACTGATGGATCTGTGCGAGGAGGCGGGCACGGCGCAGGCGGAGCAGATCATCGAGCGAATCGCCCGTAGCGCGGGCCGGTTTTTCGAGGAGACGTTCCGCGCCGAATACGGCCTCGATGAGGCTCTCGATCGAGAGCGCTACGCGGACTTGATCATTGGACTCAAGAATAAGATCGGCGGCCATTTTTCATTGGTTTCCAGCGATGCCGAGTGCATTCGTGTGGCCAGCAGTTGCTGCCCGTTCGGCGAGGGGGTGAAGAACTCACCGGAATTGTGCCGAATGACGTCCAGCGTGTTCGGCGCCATCGCGGCGCGCAACTTCGGCTACGCCAAGGTCGTGCTGGAGCGGCGTATCGCGCTCGGCCATGACGGCTGTCAAGTGGGGGTCTATCTGAATCCCGAGACCGCCGCAGGGTTGTCGGGGGTCGAATATCGAAACCAACCGGAGTCTAAGCCGGATCAGACGCTTGCCGGCGACTTACAAGCCCGCATCGAAGAGCGTATGCATCGGATATGGTGCCAAATGAGCGGCCGCTGTCCCACGCTCCCGGGCGTCGAACGGCCGGTCATCGTGGCACAGTCGCCCGCCATGCAGCAGGTATTGCGAGCGATCGAAATCGTGGCGCCTACCCCGGCCACGGTGTTGATCCGCGGCGAGACGGGGGTAGGCAAGGAGTTGGTCGCGCGTGCTATCCATGCCATGAGCGAGCGCAGCGAAAAACCCTTCATCGCCGTGAACTGCGGGGCGATTCCCGAAGGTTTGGTGGAGAGCGTGCTGTTCGGCCACGAGAAGGGGGCATTTACGGGTGCCATCGAGGTTCACCGGGGTTATTTCGAGCGGGCCGATGGCGGAACCTTGTTCTTGGACGAGGTGGATTCACTGACGCCGGCGGTGCAGACCAAGCTGCTCCGGGTATTGCAGGAGGGCGAGTTGGAGCGGGTAGGGGGGCACCGCACTTTGAGTGTCGACACGCGGATCATTGCCGCCACAAACTGCGATTTGGAAAAGGCAGTAGCCGACGGGAGTTTCCGCAAGGATCTGTACTACCGTATCAACGTCGTGAAATTGGAGATCCCGCCGCTCTCCGAACGACCGGAAGACATCCCTCATCTGGTCGACCTGATCTTGAAGCGTCTGGCCGTTCGCTACCGGAAGCAAATCCATGGCGTGACGGCCGAACTCATGGACAGGCTACGGGCATACTCGTGGCCCGGCAACGTTCGAGAGCTGGAAAACGTCCTGGAACGGGCGGTGCTGTTCACTCAAGGTAACTTCATTAAAGACGCCGAACTCGGGCCGAATCGCGCCGCTCCTTTGGAAAGCGGCTGGAAGGCAATCCGTAAACACGTCTTGGACCGAGCGGAACGCGAATACCTCGAGCAAGCGCTGAAGCGTTTTCAGGGCGACGTCAACCAGGTGGCGGAATGGATGGAGCTGACGCCGCGCGCGGTATATCTGAAACTGAGCGAGCTCGACATCGATCCGTCGCTGTTTCGCCCTCAAAGGTCCAAGACAGCCAAGGATCGATAACCCGGTTTTAGACCGGAATTTATCCAAAAACGCCGATTCATCGAGCATATCTGACGGAGTCGACTTATGAGTACATCCAATTCCTGGCATCTGGAAGGCAACTATTTCGAAGCGTGCAACTGCGAAACGGCCTGCCCGTGCGTGTGGTTCAATCCCCCTAGCGAAGGAGATTGCAAGCTGCTCGTCGCCTGGCATATCGATAAAGGTCGTTCGGAAGGCGTTACGCTGGACGGGCTCAATGTGGTTTTGGCGTGTTATGCGCCGGGACACATGAAGGAGGGCAACTGGCAGGCGGCGCTTTATCTCGATGAACGGGCGGATAGTGCCCAGTCGGACGCTCTGGTCCGAATCTTTTCCGGCCAGTCCGGCGGACATCCAGCCGTACTGGCGGGGTTCGTCGGCCAGGTACTCGGTGTGAAGCACGTGCCCATGACCTACGAGGCTCTCGGCAAGGAGCGGCGTCTTCTGATGTCCGATCTCGCGGAAGTGAGTATCCGCGCCATCGACGGCATAGCCGGCGGCGAGGCCACGATTGCCAATCCGCCTCTGTGCGTGGTGCCGTCTCACCCTTCCGTGGTGGCAAAGTCGGAGTCTTACCGTTATCGGGATTATGGCTTCGATTGGGAGTTTTCCGGGCGCAACGGCTATTTCTCCCCTTTCGTATATCACTCCTAGGCCATGGCCGTTTCGGCGAGAATTTCTAAGAGTACGATCCAGGGCTTGCTGATTGCCGCGGGACTGGGCGCCGCCACGATCGCCGCGTGGTGGGCGCTCTATCAGCAGCAAGTGGCGATGAACAGCTTGCCCATGGACCGGATGTGGATGCCGCCGACCGGTACCTGGCGTTGGTCTTTGACCGATTTCGGGCTGACCGCGTCGATGTGGCTGATCATGATGCTGGCCATGATGCTGCCGGTGGTTGCGCCCATGACGATGCTGATCGTGCGTATCGACCGAGGGCGACGGGCGGAAACGCGGATTAATCTGCCGACATTTCTACTGGGTTATTTCGTGCTGTGGGTAGGGTTCGGGATCATCGCCACTTTGCTTCAGTGGCAGTTCCACGGCTTGAGATGGCTAACCCCGATGATGGATAGCCGCAGCTCCATGGTGTCCGGGTCCATTCTGATTATGAGCGGCCTTTATCAATTCACGCCATGGAAAACGGCTTGTCTGAGCCACTGCCGCGCACCCATGGGATTTCTTCTCAGTCATGGACGGCCCGGCTGGCGCGGCGGATTGCGACTGGGCTTGCATCACGGTCTTTATTGCGTGGGCTGCTGTTGGGCGGAGATGCTGGTGATGTTCGCCGTGGGCATCATGAACGTCCTGTGGATGGGATTGATTACCCTTGCGATCTTGGCGGAGCGCTACGTTCCCGGCGCAGGGGAAAGCACACGAAAACTGATCGGCTTCGGGTTGATTGCCTGGGGTTGCGTGCAGTGGCTGTGACGCGAAGGACTACGCCTGAGACGCGGGGATCGGGACTCAGGTTTCAACCAAGGTTCTCCATCGGACGAGTTTCGAGCTCCGTTTTCTGTCGACCGAAGTTTTTTGCCGGCCCCCCGTCGCCTGTACCGAATTGAACTTTGCAGCGGAAGGGCAAGGTCTTGCCTTGACGAGGGCTGCCAGCGCTCGGATGTATTTTAAGTTTCATTTTGTTTCAGGATATACCGCGCCGTTTCAATGCCGTTTCAGGTGAAACGTCGAAATCGCGGTGCAGCCGATTCCTGGCCTGCTAGGGAAGGGTTATACGGCTTGGCACGGAGCTTGTTAATACATTAGCAAACTGTGATATAGGGCTAATCCCTCCGGAAACGATGACGGGCTGCATCCGCCGTCATCAGCGAGCATGCGGGACCAACCCTAAAGAACGGCGTTTCCCCCCCTGGCCAGGGACGGCTTTTTCTTTCGTGAGACCGGATAACAATGGGTAACGCAGCGCCGTGGCCCACGAATTAATAACATCCGGAAACTCGATATGAATAACGTCACTTCAGATTTCTCAAAGGGACGCGACCATTTCCGGTGGGAAATTGCCTTGGCTCTGGTCCTCAAGATTGTCCTGCTGAGTGTCTTGTGGTTCGCGTTCTTCCGGCATGATCCAAACGTCCCGAAACCCGCCGTCGCGGATCTGTTTTCATCAGACCGCACGCCTCTTGTCCGCCAGGAGAGCATCAAATGATATCCGGTGAAGAAATCGTCAACCTGTCGAGGCTGCAATTCGGCCTCACGGCCATGTATCACTTTCTGTTCGTGCCCCTGACCCTGGGGCTGGCCTTCATTCTGGCCATCATGGAGTCGGTGTACGTGATGACCGGGAAGGTAGTCTATAAAGACATGACGAAGTTTTGGGGCAAGCTGTTCGCCATCAACTTCGCAATGGGCGTGACCACCGGCATCACCCTGGAATTCCAGTTCGGAACCAACTGGGCCTATTATTCCCACTACGTCGGCGACATCTTCGGCCCTATCCTCGCCAGCGAAGGCTGGATGGCCTTCTTCCTGGAATCCACTTTGGTGGGCCTGTTTTTCTTCGGCTGGGACAGACTGACCAAGGTTCAGCACCTGGCGGTCACCTGGCTGGTCGCCTTCGGAACCAGCTTCTCGGCCTTGTGGATTCTCATCGCCAACGGCTGGATGCAGTACCCGGTCGGGTCCGCGTTCAACTACGAGACCCTGCGCATGGAGATGGCGTCGTTCGCGGACGTGTTCTTCAATCCGGTGGCGCAGGTCAAGTTCGTGCATACCGTTGCCGCTGGGTATGTCACCGGTTCCATGTTCGTGCTGGGCATCAGCGCCTGGTACCTGATCCGGCGGCGCGATCTCGGCTTCGCCCGCCGTTCGTTCTCCATCGCGGCAGCGTTCGGTTTGGCTTCGGTGCTGTCGGTGATCGTTCTCGGCGACGAAAGCGGTTATACCTCGGGCGAGGTACAGAAGATCAAGCTCGCGGCCATCGAAGCGGAATGGGACACCCACGAGCCGCCGGCCAGTTTCACCATAATCGGATTCCCGGACCAGGAAGCGGAAAAGACCCATTTCGCCATCAAGGTGCCCTACGTACTGGGACTCATCGCCACGCGCTCCGTCGACGAGGATGTCAAGGGCTTAAAGGACCTCCGGGCCGAGAGCGCCAAGCGCATCCGAAGCGGCATGATCGCCTACGGTCAGTTGCAGAAAATTCGGGCAGGGGACAAGAGCGAGCCGACCAAGACTTTGTTCGACCAGCACGTCACCGACCTCGGGTATGGCCTGTTGCTGAAGAAGTACACCGCCGATCCGGCCAGCGCTTCCGAGGAGATGATTCAACAGGCGGCCAACGACACGATTCCGCGGGTGGCTCCCTTGTTCTGGACTTTCCGCCTGATGGTCGCGGCCGGGTTCACCATGCTGTTCGTGTTCGCCATGGCCTTCTATTTCTGCGCGACGCGCGTAGCCGACCAAAAGAAATGGCTGCTCAGGCTCGCCACCTGGTGCATCCCGCTGCCGTGGATCGCTTCGGAGGCCGGCTGGTTCGTGGCGGAATACGGCCGTCAGCCCTGGACCATCTCGGGCGTGCTGCCGACCCATCTGTCCGCGTCCAACATCAGTTCCGACCAGCTCTGGTTCAGCATCGGCGGATTCGTGTTCTTCTATACCGCTCTGCTGATCATCGAGATGTTCCTCATGATCAAGTACGTGCGTCTGGGGCCGAGCAGTCTGCATACCGGGAAGTATCACTTCGAGACGAATCCGGCGGCTTCAGTGCCGTAATACCGGGAGAAAAACCATGTTCGATTACGAGACTCTAAGAATCATTTGGTGGCTGTTCACCGGGGTGGTCATCATCGCCTTTGTCCTGACTTCCGGATTCGATTTCGGCATCTGCGCGCTCCTGCCGTTTGTCGGCCGCAACGACCTCGAACGCCGCGCCGTCATCAATACCGTCGGTGGAACCTGGGAAGGCAATCAGGTGTGGCTGGTCCTTTTAGGAGGTGCCTTGTTCGCCGTGTGGCCGTTGGTCTATGCGACTCTGTTCTCGGGGCTGTACGTGGCCATGCTGCTGGTGTTGTTCGCCTTGTTCTTCCGACCGGCGGGGTTCGATTATCGAAGCAAGCTGGAGAATCCCGCCTGGCGCAATGCCTGGGATTGGGGGCTGTTTATCGGAGGAGCGGTGCCGCCGATCCTCTTGGGCGTTCTGGTGGGAAATCTGGTTCAGGGCGTGCCGTTCCATTTCGATGCCGATCTCCGGCCGTATTACGACGGCAGCTTCTTCGCCCTGCTCAATCCCTTCGCGCTGTTCTGCGGCGTGCTCGGCCTGCTCATCAGCCTTTTTCACGGTGCGATTTACCTCAAGTGGCGCACCGAAGGCGTGCTCTACCGTCGAGCACTGGCGGTGGTGCGGGTCCTGGGGCCCGTGGTAATCGGCGCTGTGACCCTGGCGGCTCTATGGGTTGTCTTCGGGATGAATCTTCCGGAGATCACAGCCATGCCGGGTACGGATGCCCCGTCCAACCCGCTCAACAAGACGGTGGCCATGACGTCCGGCTGGCTGCGTCAGTTCATGTCCCATCCCTGGATGCTAGTCGCGCCCGCGCTCGGTTTCGGGGGGTTGCTCCTGGCTTGGCGTTCGGCCCTGGAACACACGTCCGTCGGAGCTTTTTTGTTCAGTTCGCTGGGCATCACCGGGGTGCTGCTATCGCTTGGCTTCGGGCTGTTTCCGTATCTCGTGATTTCGTCGACCGATCCGAATCACAGCCTGACTATCTGGGACGCGAGTTCCAGCCATTTCACCCTGGCTTTGGCCTTTTGGATCACGGTGATCTTCCTGCCCATCGTTCTGGCTTATACCCGCTGGGTGTATAGGGTGTTGTGGGGTAGCGTTACCCCGGAGAAAGTGCTGAAGGATCAGCATTCTTTATATTGAGGTAGAAACATGTGGTATTTCGCTTGGATATTGGGTGTCGGTTTCGCTTGCGCATTCGGCATCATCAACGCGATGTGGCTGGAGGCAGAATGCAATATGGACGCCGGCGAGATCGGCGCGTCGCGTAGTTCGTCAAAGTAGTTCGACCAAAAGTCTGATTAACAACTAGAACGGAGGAGGCTGATCATGGCCCGCATCGTTATATTAGGCGCCGGCATAGGCGGCGTTCCGATGGCTCTCGAAATGAAACACCTGGCCCGGAAAGAAGACGAGGTCTGTGTCATTTCGGACAGCCCGACTTTTCACTTCGTCCCGTCGAACCCTTGGGTGGCCGTCAAATGGCGAAAGCCGGACGACATCAAGGTCGAACTGGCGCCGATGCTCAAGAAAAAAGGGATTAACTTCATCAACCAGAAAGTGACTCGGGTTCATCCCGACCGAAACCAGGTCGAGCTGGCCGACGGCAGCAATGTCGACTACGACTACTTGGTCATCGCCACGGGGCCCAAGCTGGCGTTCGAGGAAGTGCCGGGATTCGGTCCGCACGGGCATACGCAGTCCGTCTGCCACGTCGATCACGCCGCCGAAGCCGGCGAATTCTGGGACGAGTTCGTGAAGGACCCGGGCCCGATCATCGTCGGTTCAGTTCAGGGTGCATCCTGTTTCGGGCCGGCCTACGAGTACGCCTTCATCGCCGATTCGGATCTCCGCAAGCGCGAGATTCGCGACAAAGTGCCGATCACTTTCGTCACCTCCGAACCCTATATCGGCCATCTCGGCTTGGGCGGCGTGGGCGACACCAAGGGTCTTTTGGAAGGCGAACTGCGCCAGCATCACATCAAGGCCATCACCAACGCCAAGGTGGACCGCATCGAGAAGGGCGTGATGCATGTAACCGAGGTGGACGAGAAGGGACAGGAAAAACAGAAGCACGAACTGCCGTTCAAACACGCCATGATGATTCCCGCCTTCAGGGGCGTCGATGCCGTGGCCGGAATCGAAGGGCTGGTCAATCCCCGCGGTTTCGTAATGATCGACGAGTATCAGCGCAACCCGACTTTCAAGAACATCTACTCGGTCGGCGTATGCGTGGCCATTCCGCCGGTGGAAGCCACGCCCGTACCCACGGGATCGCCCAAGACCGGCTACATGATCGAATCCATGGTGACCGCTACCGCGCACAATATCCGCGAGCAGCTGGACGGCAAGGAGCCCTCGCATAAGGCGACCTGGAATGCCCTTTGCCTGGCCGATCTCGGCGATACCGGCGTAGCCTTCATAGCTCGCCCCCAGATTCCGCCGCGCAACGTCACCTGGGCCAGCAAGGGGCGCTGGGTACACTTGGCCAAGATCGCATTCGAGAAGTATTTCATCCGCAAGATTCGTAAAGGTATCAGCGAACCCTTCTACGAACGCTTGGGTTTGAGGCTGATGGGTATCGTGCGGTTAAAAAAGAGCTAATGATTCGTGGTCCGGGCCTTACAACAGGTCGATTGCAGGACCGAATAGAGCCGAAAAAAAAACGCCGCCCGTCCTTAGTCCAATTGGCGAAGACGGGCGGCGCGGGGATTCGTAAATGACGCGGCCGATGCGTTTATTCAACCAGAGCGCTGACATTTACACCTGCCGCGTATTTAACGAACTACTGAATTACTTGAAGCGAGAAATCAATATGCCGAACATCGTTCCAAGTGCCAGTACTAACGTCGTAGCTTCTAATACGGCCATAACAACCTCCGGTCTTAACTTAAAAAACCAAGGAAAACACTTGGTATTTGCTGTAATGACCGTGAGACAGGTTGAAGGTTCCCTGGTGATTCTTACCGACAAATCTCAACCGGGACCGCTCAGTTGGATGAGCTTTCGGTAATCGATGGCGATCTTCAAGCCTACAAAGCGGCTGGACATTCTTACCAATTCGTCCGTAACCGGATTGAAATAAAGTTTGGCTACGGCAATCCGCCTATTTTCGCCTTCTTCACCCAGCGGAACGGCGTCGGCCTTGAATCGGTAAACGTAAAGCGTCATACCGTCCTTCAGCGATTCTTCCGCCGGTTGGCCCAACACTTCCAAAATTTTTCGCCGGTTTGGAGGGGCTGCCGAAACCCTCGGCAGGTCTTCCGCATCGACCTTCAACTGTCGACGACCCTCGTCAACCTTGCCTTTGCCGAGAGACCTGATCGATGCCTCAAGAAACGTCGCGGGGGCCATTTCCAGAAAAACCGGCGAGAAATCCCAGCCGGAGAGTTTGTCTTTCCCGTTGAACGTCATGCGGAAAACGATGGTTTTTCCCGGCTGAGCAGGGCTATCCATTTGGTGGAAATCCAGGTACCACCGGTACCCCTGTGGCAATTTTTCGATTCGGCTGGGATGGAGTTTGGTTAGATAGCGGAAATCCTCGCTCAATAGCACCGGGTGCAAGAAATCAAGGTGAAAATGGTCATCGGTCACCTGAACCCGGAAATTCCGTTCGAAGTCGGCCAGTTGATTTTTTGCTTCCAGCAGCCGGAAATAAACACATCCGCTCAGGGCGAAAAGAAAAAAGGATAAAAGCAGCGTATTGAAAAGACTTCTTGTGAATCTCATAGCTCGGCGCAGTTTCGGTAATGGCGGTAATCGCAGATCACCACATTGATTCATGCGACGACCGGAAAAGACCGGTCGATAGCCGATAGTTTGGTAGATTTAGTAATTGTCAGGCAGGTTAGGATAACGCAATGTTACGTGCGCGGGGATTTCAGGCGCGCCATGGATATCTGGAAAGACAGTGAGACAGAGTGGGGCCGGCGGTGCAAGCGGGAGAAGCCGTGATTATCCCTTCCATCGAAGGCACACGAAAGCCCAGAGATTATGAATGCTCATTCCGATCTTCGATCCGTCGCGGATTGCAAAGAGCATTTGTAATGGACTTGAAGAACAAGAAATCAGTCATTATAATTTCCGCTTCTTTGGGCCGTTAGCTCAGTCGGTAGAGCATTGCACTTTTAATGCAGTGGTCGCTGGTTCGAATCCAGCACGGCCCACCAGGAATATCAAAGGCTTGCAGCGATGCAGGCCTTTTTTATTTTGGCGTGCTGCCCAAATTTTGCGCAAAAGTTTTT
>NZ_JBDIVO010000004.1:0-46524 GCF_039794385.1 Methylocaldum sp.
CCGGGGCGCGTCGAGCCGGCAAACGGCATTCGAGGATCCTTGTTGATTAACGATGCCTACAACGCCAATCCCAATTCCTTTCGGGCCGCTCTAAATGTGCTACGGCAGCTTTCGGGCGAGCACTGGGTTGCCTTGGGCGCATTCGGCGAACTGGGTGAGGCGAGCGCGGAGTTGCACGCCGAGATCGGCCGCCAAGCGAAAGCGATGGGCGTGGCTCG
The DNA here is from genome assembly GCF_039794385.1 of Methylocaldum sp. Taxonomy (NCBI): domain Bacteria; kingdom Pseudomonadati; phylum Pseudomonadota; class Gammaproteobacteria; order Methylococcales; family Methylococcaceae; genus Methylocaldum; species Methylocaldum sp. The sequence continues at coordinate 219 of NZ_JBDIVO010000004.1, forward strand.
GTTATTTGCCGTGGGCCCGAATGCGGACCGGGCGGCGGAGTCTTTCGGCGAAGGTGCTCTGTATTGCCAAGAGCAGGACCAGTTGATTGAACAAATACGACAGCAGATTAACGAGAACGTTGTGTTATTGATTAAAGGTTCACGCAGTCAACATATGGAGCGGGTAGTAGAGGCATTGCGGGAGCGGAGCGATCTATGCTGCTGATACTGGCAGAGGCTCTCCAAAAGTACTTCGACGTTTTTCGCGTCTTTCAGTATCTGACGTTACGAGCCATTTTGGGCGTGTTAACCGCCCTGATCATTTCATTCATTGTCGGACCGGTGATGATCCGACACCTCAGTAAATATAAAGTCGGACAGAGTATCCGGAGCGACGGGCCGCAGAGCCATTTTTCCAAAGCAGGAACCCCGACCATGGGCGGGGCGCTCATTCTGGTGTCGATAGCGATCAGCACCCTGCTTTGGGCCGATCTCAGCAATCGCTATGTGTGGGTCATTTTGCTGGTCACGCTGGCATTCGGCCTGGTGGGTTTCGTCGACGATTACAAAAAGCTGGTACTGCGCAATAGCGACGGCTTGGCCGCACGACACAAGTACTTTTGGCAGTCCGTGGTCGGTATGGCGGCAGCGGTGTTTCTTTATGGCACTGCCACGGTCTCGACCGAGACTCAGTTCATTGTGCCGTTCTTCAAGCAGGTTGTGCTGAACTTGGGTTTCGCCTATCCAATTCTGGCCTATTTCGTGATCGTAGGTTCGAGCAATGCGGTGAACCTGACCGATGGCCTCGACGGCCTCGCCATCATGCCGACGGTGCTCGTGGGCGGTGCTCTCGGCATCTTTGCCTACGTCTCGGGCAACGTGAACTTTGCCGAATACCTAGGCATTCCGTTTATACCCAAGGCGGGCGAGTTGGTGGTATTTTGCGGCGCCTTGGTGGGGGCCGGGCTCGGATTTCTTTGGTTCAACGCTTATCCGGCTCAGGTCTTCATGGGCGATGTTGGTGCCCTGGCGCTGGGCGCCGCTCTCGGAACACTCGCTGTTTTGGTCCGGCAAGAGATCGTGCTGATGATCATGGGCGGCGTGTTCGTCATGGAGACCTTATCGGTGATGCTTCAGGTCATTTCATTCAAGCTCACCGGTCGCCGTATTTTTCGCATGGCACCTATTCATCATCATTTCGAGTTAAAGGGATGGCCGGAACCGCGCGTGATCGTACGCTTTTGGATCATCACCGTGATTCTGGTCTTGATTGGACTCGCGACCTTGAAGTTGAGGTGAAAGATGGCGGCAAACGCAGAGGTTTATCTTGATGCCGTAAATCCATTGGACAAACTCGGATTGGACCGCCGCTCCGCGCGTGTTCTGATTTTCGGGTTGGGCAAGACCGGTCTTTCGGTAGCGCGTTTTCTGGCAGGCCAAGGTATCGAATTTGCGGTGACCGATACTCGGGAATGGCCCCCGTGTCTGGCAGAATTGCGCGAGACTTGCCCCGACGCCGGAGTCTTTCTGGGCGGCCTTCACAGTGCGGCATTCTCGGCCGCTACCCATTTGATCGTTAGCCCGGGCGTGCCGTTGGACCAGCCGAAAATCAAGGAGGCTCAACGGCGGAAGATACCGGTATTCGGCGATCTCGATCTTTTCGCATGCATGGCGAAAGCGCCCATTCTGGCGATCACGGGAGCGAACGGCAAAAGTACCGTAACGACACTAGTCGGCCTGATGGCGGAAGCCGACGGCAGGAATGTGCGAGTGGGGGGGAATCTCGGTACACCGATGCTGGAGCTTCTGGACGACCGAGCGGAGCTTTACGTTCTAGAGCTGTCGAGCTTTCAGTTGGAGCGTTCCTCGCTTTTAAGGCCGGACGCAGCGACCGTTCTCAACATCAGCCCCGATCATATGGATCGCTATCCGGACATCCAGGCTTATGCCGATGCCAAGCGACGAATTTTTCGCGGGCAGGGCGTAATGGTGCTGAATCGCGACGATCCTATGGTTGCGGCGATGGTGGAACCGGATCGACGCTGTGTGTGGTTCGGCTTGCGAGAGTCGGGTGTCGATTACGGCATTTCGGTCGCCGACGGAGCGGAGTGGCTGACAAGTCACGGCGAGTCGCTGATCCGGACTGAGAAAATCGGTATTCAAGGACGCCATAATGTATCCAACGCCCTGGCGGCCGTCGCGCTGGGAGAAGCGATCGGCTTGTCGCAAGCGGCCATGATCAATGCGCTCGAAAAGTTTGAGGGGCTGGCGCATCGCATGCAAACGGTGGCGGAAATCGACGGCGTCACGTGGATTAACGACTCCAAAGCCACCAACGTCGGTGCGTGCATGGCGGCCTTGGCCGGGTTGCATTCCAAGGCAATACTGATTGCGGGGGGGGATGGTAAGGATGCAGAATTCTCCGTACTCAGACCCGTAGTCGCCGAAAAGGTGCGGGCGGCGGTGCTGATGGGCAAAGACGCCCCGTTGTTGGAAACGGCGTTGAGAGATGTCGTTCCCACGGTCCGCGTCGAAAATATGCGTCAGGCGGTCCGGGCTGCACGGTCCTTGGCGCAGCGTGGCGATTCGGTTCTGCTGGCTCCGGCATGTGCCAGCCTCGATCAATACAAGGACTATCAGGAAAGGGGACGGGTGTTCACGGAAGAAGTCATGGGGCTTTCGCCATGAGGGCGAAAGTGACAGTCCGCGGGCGCGGGTTGGTGCTGCATTGGGGGGACCGGCGCTTTTATTTGGACACTGTCTTATTGGTTGCGTCCTTAGGGCTTCTGCTCCTCGGTTTCGTAATGGTTGCCTCGGCCTCTCTGCACCTCGGGGAGAAACTCGCCGAGGACAGCTTTTATTTCCCCCGACACCAGCTAGTCCACATCGCTCTCGGTCTTTGCGCCGGTTGCGCCGTCGCCTCGGTCAAGTTAGAGTCATGGCAGAAATCGTCGTTGAGCTTGTTCCTGTTTGGGCTCGTTCTACTGGTCGTGGTTTTGATGCCCGGCGTCGGCAAGGTCGTGAACGGGAGTTCGCGCTGGATCAACTTATTCGGCATACGGGTTCAGGTTTCCGAGGTATTCAAGCTCATCGCCGTCATTTATACGGCAAGCTATATCCACCGTCATCTCCGCACGGTGCGCGACTCGGTTCAAGGAATGATCCGGCCTCTGGCGCTGCTATCCATAGGTGCATTACTGCTGCTCATGGAGCCCGACTTCGGTGCGACTGCGGTAGTCATGGCGACGGCACTGGGCATGTTGTTTCTGGGTGGTGCGAGATTATGGCAGTTCGGCGTACTGCTCGGCCTAATGACATTTGCCGGGGTTGGGCTGATTTACAGCGCTGAATACCGTTTGAAGCGCGTACTCAGTTTTACCAATCCCTGGGAACATCCGCTCGATACCGGTTTTCAGCTTACCCAGGCCCTGATCGCGTTCGGTCGCGGCGAGTGGACCGGGGTGGGTTTGGGTTCGAGCGTGCAAAAGCTGTTTTATTTGCCGGAGGCGCATACCGACTTTCTCTTTTCCATCATTGGCGAAGAGTTGGGATTGGTCGGTACCACCGCTGTTATCTCGCTGTTTATGCTGATTGTTTGGCGTGCGCTCGTAATAGGTCAGCTGGCCGACCGGGCTGAGAACCGCTTTGGTGCGTTCGTTGCTTACGGCATCGGTATTTGGTTTGGACTTCAATCGTTTATCAATATGGGAGTGAATATGGGCATGTTGCCCACGAAAGGACTGACCTTGCCGCTGATGAGTTACGGCGGCGGAAGCATGATGGTTATGTGTGCGGCATTAGGACTTTTATTTCGGGTTCGGAGCGAAGCCCTCGAGGCTTATGCCGCGGCGCCCAGGGTTAGGGCCAAATGGGCGCACGTCTGATGATCATGGCCGGCGGTACCGGCGGTCATGTGTATCCGGCCTTGGCGGTCGCGCGGGAGCTTTTGGCGCGGGGGCACGAGGTAGTCTGGATGGGGACTCGGTCCGGGTTGGAGGCTCGAGTCGTGCCGGCGGCCGGTATCCCCGTGGAATGGTTGTCGGTGTCAGGTTTGCGCGGCAAGGGCTGGTTAGCCAAGTTGAGTTTTCCGTTCATGCTGACGAAAGCTTGCTTGCAGGCATTGTTCATTTTGCGTCGCGTCAAGCCGAGCGTGGTTCTCGGGATGGGGGGATTCGTCTCGGGGCCGGGGGGGCTTATGGCGCGTCTGCTGGGTATCCCCTTGGTGCTTCATGAGCAAAACCGCATTCCAGGAACTACCAATCGCTGGCTCGCCCGGAGGGCGCAAGCGGTATTGGAAGCTTTTCCCGATAGTTTCGCACCCAAGTTGGGAGCGCTCTGTACCGGAAATCCGGTACGGCAAGAAATTGTTTTTCTTAAACGAGAAATCGGGGCCGGATGGGACGAGCCCCTTAAGATTTTGGTTCTCGGAGGTAGCCAAGGCGCCAGGGCTTTGAACGAGATCGTGCCGGAGGCCCTCGCGAGGGTTGAGATGCCGATTCGCGTTTTTCATCAGACCGGAGAGGCGATGCGGGCAAAAACAGCGGTCCGGTACGCACAATTGAGACTGTCGGCGCGGATCGAAGCATTTGTCGAGGACATGGCCGAGGCTTACGCCTGGGCAGATTTGGTGGTTTGCCGTTCGGGAGCGATGACGATCAGTGAGCTGACCGCGGCGGGGTTGCCGTCGATCTTGGTTCCGTATCCATACGCCATAGACGATCATCAGACTCACAATGCCCGGTACCTCGTCGATAATGGAGCGGCCGTGCTGATTCCTCAGGCCGAGCTGTCCGCGGAGCGTCTTGCCGAAGAAATCACCGCCCTGATGCAGGAACCGGCCCGACTGAAGGCCATGGCGGAGCGCGCATCGGCCCTGGCGAAGCCGGATGCGGCCCAGGTGGTAGCCGAAATCTGCCTGAATGAGGTCGACCGTGAAGCTGCCTGAGCAAATCGCGGGACAATACGGCATGAACCGCATCCGTCGGATTCACTTCGTCGGGATCGGCGGCACCGGCATGTGCGGCATTGCCGAGGTTCTTCTAAATCTCGGGTATCAGGTCTCGGGCTCGGATCTTAATGAAAATGCCAATACACGGCGCTTGGCTGAACTCGGCGCGAAAATATTCTTCGGTCATGCGCCCGTGCATATCGCGGAATCCGAGGTCGTGGTCGTATCCAGTGCCGTCAATCGATCCAACGTGGAAGTCGATGCTGCACGTTCCCAGAAAATTCCGGTCATTTCGCGGGCGGAGATGCTCGCCGAACTGATGCGGTTCCGCTACGGCATCGCCGTAGCCGGCACCCACGGCAAGACCACGACGACCAGCCTGACATCCAGCGTACTTGCCGAAGCCGGACTCGATCCTACATTCGTTATCGGAGGGCGCCTCAACAGCGTAGGCACCAACGCTCAGCTCGGCAAAGGCTCCTATCTTGTCGCCGAGGCGGACGAGAGCGATGCCTCTTTCTTATATTTGCAGCCCATGATTGCCGTGGTCACCAATATCGACCGGGACCACATGGAGACCTATAGCGGTGATTTCAGCAGACTGAAGAGGGCCTTCGTCGAATTCTTGCATCATGTGCCGTTCTACGGTCTGGCCGTGCTGTGTCTGGACGATCCGGGCGTCAGGGATATTCTGCCGGAAATCAGTAAGCCGATGAAAACCTACGGTTTCAGTCCGGAAGCCGACATCCGGGCCGTGAATATCCGTCAAGACGGATTGCGTTCGCATTTTTCGGTGCTTAGGTCGGGGTGCGATGAACCGCTCGACGTGAGCCTAAATCTCCCGGGGCGGCATAACATATTGAATTCATTATCAGTAATTGCCATCGCTGGAGAATTGGGTATTTCCGACGAGATCATACAGCGTGCTTTGCTGGGATTTCGGGGTATTGGACGGCGTTTTCAGATCAATGCCGAGGTACCTTTCGGCGGCTCCTTCGTCACTTTCGTCGACGACTACGGGCATCACCCGCGAGAGATTGCGGCGACCCTCGACTCGGCGCGCCAAGCCTGGCCGGACCGGCGGCTGGTATTGGTGTTTCAGCCGCATCGCTATACGCGGACGCGCGATCTGTTCGAGGATTTTGTGCAGGTTCTGTCCAAAACCGACGTTCTGGTGCTACTCGATGTCTATGCCGCCGGCGAAGCGCCGGTAATCGGCGCGGACGGGCGGGCATTATCGAGGGCGATCCGGGTGCGAGGCCAGATCGATCCGGTTTTCGTCGAAAAGGTAAGCGACCTGGCTGAAATCCTTCCGGGCATAGTCGAGCCGGGCGATGTCGTTTTGACGCTCGGGGCCGGAAGCATCGGGCAAGTTGCTGTCGAATTGCCGTTGTGCTTGACCGACATGCCGGTCGGAGCAATCCAGTGACTGCGGTCTGCGAAGATGGGATAAGCGCGGTCAGTTCGCTCGGTTTAAGGGGCGAGATGCGCTATAACGAGCCACTGGCGAACCACACCTCCTGGCGCGTCGGTGGACCGGCCGATCGCTTTTACTTGCCGGCCGACGCGGACGATTTGGTTCTGTTTTTGCGTTCGCTGCCTCCCAATGAACCGGTTTTCTGGCTGGGCCTGGGCAGTAATCTGCTGGTTCGGGACGGCGGAATCAGAGGTACGGTTATCTGTACCCGAAATCGTTTGAGAGTACTCCGGCGTTCAGGTTCCGGACGCATTTATGCCGAGGTGGGCGTGCCTTGCGCTCACGTGGCCAGATTTTGTTCGGAACAGGAACTGACCGGCGCCGAATTCCTGGCGGGAATTCCGGGCACCATGGGCGGCGCCCTTGCAATGAATGCCGGGGCATTCGGCGGCGAGACATGGCCCCTGGTGGCGCGGGTGGTGACGGTCGACCGTTCCGGTACGTTGCGGGACCGCAGCGGGGGCGACTTTCTCGTTGGCTACCGCAGCGTGAAGGGGCCAGAGAACGAATGGTTTTTGGCTTGTGAGCTCCGGCTTCAGTCTGGTGATGCGGTTGCCAGCCGCGAACGAATCCGGGCGTTGCTGGCTAAACGAAGCGCATCGCAGCCCATCAATCTGCCGAATTGCGGCTCGGTGTTCCGGAACCCGGTGGGCGATCATGCTGCGCGCCTTATCGAAGCCTGCGGGCTCAAGGGGTATCGCATGGGCGATGCATGCGTTTCCGAAAAACACGCCAATTTCATCATTAACACGGGTGCGGCCAGGGCGGCCGATATCGAGGCTCTGATAGGGTTCGTCCAGACGACCGTTGAGCAGACATTCGGGCAGCACTTGATTCCCGAAGTTCGGATCGTGGGCGAAAAATCGACGAGGAGAGATTGAATGAGCAAGCGAATCCTGAAATCGGCTGAATTTGGACGTGTTGCCGTGTTGATGGGCGGTGCCGCCGCGGAGCGCGAAATTTCTTTGAAGAGCGGTCAGGCGGTTTTGGCGGCCTTGTTGAAAAATAACATCGATGCGGTCGGCATAGATGTAACGAGAAATCCGATACAGCCGCTGCTCGAACAACATTTTGACCGCGTGTTCAACGTGATCCATGGAAGGGGTGGCGAAGACGGCGTTCTTCAAGGGGCTCTGGAAGCCTTGGGACTGCCCTACACCGGAAGCGGTGTCCTGCCGTCGGCCTTGAGCATGGACAAGCTCAGGACCAAGCTGTGCTGGCTCGGAGCGGGATTGCCGACGCCGCGCTGGATGAAACTTCAAGGGCCGGAGGACGTAGACCGGTGCGCCGATCTGCTGGGATTCCCGGTCATCGTGAAACCCGCTCAAGAGGGTTCCAGCATCGGAATGGGGCGGGCCGAAAATAAAATCGAATTAATGGAAGCATGGGAACGCGCTTCACACTATAATTGCGCGGTTTTTGCGGAGGCTTGGATTGTCGGTCGGGAATATACAGCCGGCGTGCTCGACGGCGAGCCGTTGCCGTTGATTCGCTTGGAAACGCCCCATTCTTTTTACGATTTCGATGCCAAATATCGCGCCGAGACCACTCGTTATCACTGTCCGGCCGGACTTCCCCGTGAAGAGGAGGCCGCTCTCCAGAAATTGGCTCTACAAGCTTGCGATACGCTCGGCGTGACCGGCTGGGCTCGGGTGGATCTTTTGGTCGATCAAGATAACCAGCCGTGGTTGATCGAGGTCAACACGGTTCCCGGCATGACCGACCACAGCTTGGTTCCGATGGCGGCGAAAGTGGCGGGCTTATCGTTCGAGGACTTGACGTGGCGAATATTGGAAACGAGCTTCCCGCGTCGCGGAGAGGGCGATGCCGAGGCCTAAAGCGGTGCCCGTCAGGGCATTGTTCTTTTTTGGGGTCGTGGCTCTCTGCGGTCTGGCTGCCATGAGTGTCGATCTCGGGCAGATCAAGGGTTTCATGCCCATACGTTATGTGCGCGTGGAGGGGGAGATTCGGAATCTCGATGCGGCAGAGTTCACGAGGACTTTGCTGCCGTTGACCCAGGTCGGATATTTTCTAGTGGATACGCATGGCATTGAAGAAGCCGCCAAATCATTTCCTTGGTTAGACAGCGTTCAGGTTGCTCGGCTCTGGCCCGATACCTTGCTGCTGAAAGTCGTTGAGCAAAAACCGGTTGCCCGCACCAGCGACGGTGGGCTGATCAACGATCGCGGGGGGCGGTTTTCGCCCGGAAACGTCCAGTCCTATGTGAAGTTGCCGATCCTCGACGGCCCACCGGGACAGGAAAAGCAGCTTTTGAGCATGCTTTATCTATTGAACGGGAAGTTAAAGCAGAAAGGTATGCGAATCGATTCCTTGAAGCTCACGGGGCGGCGGGCGTGGAGCGCTCGTCTGGCCAGTGGCGTGGAAATCGAGTTCGGAAAACAAGATCCGGCTCTTGCGCTGGAACGTTTGCTGACGTTATTGCCGCGCTTGGGCGAAGCGCGAATTGCGGCGCTCCAGAAAGTGGACTTGCGCTATCCGAACGGGTTTGCAGTGATTTTCAGACCGCAATCCCAAGCGGATCTTGTTTCTCTGGCCCAACCCGATTGCATCGCGCGCGGCCGAATTCGGAGCAGGATATATACCTGACGTGAATTAAAAACAAAGATTCATTGCAATGGCTAGAAAATCAGATCGGAATCTCATCGTTGGCTTGGATATCGGTACCTCCAAGGTGGCTTGCATCGTCGGTGAGATAAACGAGGACGGTGAAATCGAGGTGGTCGGTATCGGTACCCATCCGTCCCGCGGCCTGAAAAAGGGTGTGGTGGTCAACCTGGAGACCACGGTTCAATCGATCCAGCGTGCCGTCGAGGAAGCCGAATTGATGGCGGGATGCCGGATTCAGTCGGTCTATGCGGGCATCGCGGGCAGCCATATCAGCAGCATGAATTCGCACGGCATCGTCGCCATCAAGGAGAAGGAAGTAACCCAGAGCGACGTGGATCGCGTAATCGATTCGGCGCGCGCGGTTGCCATCCCGGCGGATCAGAAAATCCTTCACATCCTGCCGCAGGAGTTCGTGATCGATAGGCAGGAAGGTATCAAGGAACCGGTCGGCATGTCGGGAATCCGTCTCGAAGCACGGGTGCATATCGTAACCGGCGCGGTCAGTGCGGCGCAGAACATCATCAAATGTATTCGTCGGTGCGGCCTGGACGTCGAGGACATCATCCTGGAACAGCTTGCGTCTTGCACGGCGGTGCTGACCGAAGATGAGAAGGATCTCGGCGTATGCTTAGTAGACATCGGTGGAGGAACCACCGATGTGGCCGTATTCACCGACGGAGCCATTCGCCATACGGCCGTCATTCCTATTGCCGGAGATCAGGTAACCAACGACATCGCGGTGGCGCTTAGGACGCCGACCCAGTTCGCCGAAGAAATCAAGATCAAACACGCTTGTGCGTTAACCCAATTGGCCAAGCTGGAGGACACCATCGAGGTGCCCAGTATCGGCGACAGGCCGGCGCGCCAGATTTCCCGCTTGAATTTGGCTGAAATCGTCGAGCCTCGCTACGAGGAGCTGCTGTTGCTGGTGCAGCAAGAGCTGCGTCGGAGCGGTTTCGAGGACTTGATCGCGGCCGGAATCGTGCTGAGTGGCGGCAGCGCCAAGGTCGAGGGATTGGTGGAGTTGGCGGAAGAAATTTTCCACATGCCGGTACGCCTGGGTTTGCCGCAGTATGTCACCGGTCTGACCGATGTGGTTCGAAATCCGATTTACGCGACGGGCGTCGGACTGCTTCTATTCGGCAAGCAGCACCAGACGCTGGCGGGGAGGTATATGCCCTTGGGAACGGGCTTTAAAGGGTTGTGGGCAAGGATGAAGAGTTGGTTCACGGGTAATTTTTAGGATCGAAAATTCCCCGGAGTGGAAATGCAGTTAAGACGGGGTGGAAACAATGCAATTCGAACTAGTGGATTCTTATAGCCAAAACGCGGTTATCAAGGTAATTGGCGTCGGGGGCGGTGGTGGAAATGCTCTCAACCACATGGTCAACAGCCATGTCGAGGGCGTTGAATTCATATGCGCCAATACCGATGCGCAAGCTTTGAAGAACATTCGGGCCAAGTCGGTCATTCAGCTGGGAAATGCACTGACCAAGGGGCTTGGAGCGGGAGCGAATCCGGAAATCGGCCGACAGGCCGCCTTGGATGATCGCGATCGCATCATGGAAGTTCTGGAAGGTGCGGACATGGTGTTTATTACCGCCGGCATGGGCGGCGGAACCGGGACTGGAGCGGCTCCGGTGATTGCCGAGATTGCCAAGGAAGCGGGTATTCTTACGGTTGCCGTGGTCACCAAACCGTTTCCGTTCGAAGGCAAGAAACGGCGTAGCGTGGCGGAAAGAGGCATCGAGGAGCTCGGTCAATTCGTCGATTCGCTGATTACGATTCCGAACGAGAAGCTGTTGCCGGTATTGGGCAAAGACGTCAGCTTGATCAATGCCTTCGCTGCCGCGAACGATGTCCTGCTCGGCGCGGTGCAGGGCATCGCCGATCTCATTACCCGGCCGGGGCTCATCAACGTGGACTTCGCCGATGTGCGTACGGTAATGTCCGAGATGGGCATGGCGATGATGGGTACCGGTGTGGGTACCGGCGAGCACCGTGCCCGCCAGGCAGCCGAAAAAGCCATCGCCAGTCCCTTGCTCGAAGACATCAATCTTCAGGGCGCGCGTGGCGTTCTGGTCAACGTTACGGCCTGCCAAACTCTCTCGATCGGCGAGTTCAGCGAGGTGGGCGACGCCATAAGAGACTTCGCTTCGGATGACGCGGTCGTCGTGATTGGTACGGCCATCGATCCGGAGCTGGACGATGAAGTGCGCGTTACGGTGGTGGCGACGGGACTAAACAACCAGCGGCAGGCGAACGAAGCGACGATCAAGTTGGTGCATAAGCACACGGGTGAGATCGATTATGATCAATTGCAGCGTCCGACTGTAATTCGCAAGCAGCCCAAGCATGATGTTCGGGCGGAAGCGAAGAAGGATATGGATCTCGATTACTTAGATATTCCGGCGTTCTTGCGCCGTCAGGCCGATTGAGAAAGTAGCGAGGACGCTTCGGTCCGCCCCCACTGGTCTGAGCCCTGCGTAGTTCGTATGCTTGGGCGGTTTAAACTGTGCAGGGCTATATGAGGGATTTTTGGGGATAGTCAGACAAGATAGGTGAGTCGAATGATCAGGCAAAGAACACTAAAGAACGTTATTAGAGGTACCGGAGTCGGGTTGCACACCGGAGAGAAGGTCTATCTGACCCTCCGTCCGGCTGCTCCTAACGCGGGTATTGTATTCCGGCGCGTGGACTTGCCTGAACCCGTCATCATCGAGGCAAGGCCGGAAAATGTCGGCGAAACCACCCTATCGACAACCCTCGTCAAGGGGGACGTGAAGATTTCCACCGTCGAGCATCTCCTATCGGCGTTCGCCGGGCTCGGAATCGACAATGCCTATGTCGATGTGAGCGCGCCGGAGGTACCCATTATGGACGGCAGCGCCGGCCCATTCGTGTTTCTCATTCAGTCGGCGGGCGTGGAGGAGCAAAACGCACCGAAGCGTTTTATTCGGATAAAGCGCAAACTTAGGGTTGAAGACGGTGATAAGTGGGCTAGTTTTGAGCCTTATGACGGCTTTAAAGTTACCTTTACGATCGATTTCGAACATCCGGCTTTTCGCAAGGATGTGCAAACGGCCAGCATCGATTTTTCATCGACATCTTTTGTTAAGGAAGTGAGTCGAGCGAGGACCTTTGGCTTTATGCGCGATATCGAAGCCTTGCGCAAACGCAGGCTGGCCCTGGGAGGCAGCATGGATAATGCGATAGTGGTGGATAACTACCGCGTCTTGAACGAAGATGGGTTGCGTTACGCCGACGAGTTCGTAAAACACAAGATTCTGGATGCGATCGGGGACCTTTATCTCCTCGGACACAGTCTGATCGGTTCGTTTACCGGCCATAAATCCGGCCATGGTTTGAACAATCGACTGCTGATGGAGCTGCTCAAGCAAAGGGATGCCTGGGAATCGGTGACTTACATGGAAGACGACGTTCTGCCGATTTATTTCATGAGGGCGGCGCAGGCCGCTGGCTGATTCCTTTTCTCTCTGGACTGGTCAGGTCCAGGCGAACGATCGGTGTTAAATCCTTATCGAAATGCGGCAGGGAAGCCGATTCTTATCCAGCCGCCGGGTTGGACTTCTCTCGCGTGCCCGTAATTTGGGCATCAGTCCAGGGGCAAACGATCTCTGTCGGCTGAATTTTCGACGCTGTTTTTTATTGATTTTCTTTTCCGGGGTCGGCGTTCCTCAGTGCCTGCACTGTTGCGCTCAGCCGCAGCAGCGCTTCCTTAAGTTCCCCGGAAGATGTCGACAATGCGCTATTTTTCAGTACCTCGGCGGCGAAGCCGGATGGCAAGGCGAGAACTGGTTTGTCGAGAGGTCTTGCTGCGGCAGGCAGTGCGTTACGAATCAGTAAATCGTTGAACCGGTATCCGGTCGATTGCTGAACCTTGGATAAGAGGTGCAAGGCATAAAAGCGTATTTGTGAGGCCCAAGCCGGCGAGTCCACGTAAAGAATCAGGCGGTCCGGCTTGACCACGCAGTCTACACAATGGTCCGCAAGAAAGCCTGGCAGTGCTCTTTTTGCCACATCGAGTACGCGGCGGTGTTTTTCTACCTGGATCAGGAGCCCTTGGATCGCGGCGCCTTGAAATAGACCGGCAACGGATTCTGGTTGGCGCATCTTCGAAATCAGCCCTCCATGGTAGTCGCGGTTAGCCGAATCGAACCCAGCAAACCTGTTCGAATTTGCCTCAATTTCTCGCCAACGTCTGATATGGCCCTCGACTCATTATAAATACCATGGTTTTGCGGTATCATCGTTGGATTATTTTTCGTTTGGACTCGGAATTAAACCGCAATGCTAGGCAAGCTAGTAAAGAAAATCGTTGGCAGTCGCAACGAGCGAATCATCAATAGAAAAAGAAAACTCGTCAAGAAGATCAACGCGCTGGAACCTCAGTTCCAGAATCTATCCGATGAGGCGTTACGAGGGAAAACCCAAGAATTCAGAGACCGCCTGAACGAGGGTGAGATGCTCGATGCGTTACTCCCAGAGGCTTTCGCCGCCGTCAGGGAAGCATCTCGCCGCGTTCTGAACATGCGCCACTTCGATGTTCAGTTGATAGGCGGGATGGTGCTCCATGACGGGAAGATCTCGGAAATGAAAACCGGCGAGGGCAAGACGCTGGTCGCCACCCTGGCCGCTTATCTGAATGCACTGCCCGGTAAAGGCGTACATGTCGTCACCGTCAATGACTATTTGGCGCGCCGAGACTCCGAATGGATGGGCAAGCTCTATAACTTCCTCGGACTCTCCGTGGGCGTCATAGTCAGCAGTCTGAACGCGGAGCAGCGCCGGGAATCCTACGCGGCCGACATTACCTACGGTACCAATAACGAGTTCGGCTTCGATTACCTCCGGGACAATATGGCATTTTCCCGCGACCAGAGGGTGCAGAGGGAAAAATATTTTGCGATCGTCGACGAAGTCGACTCCATCTTGATCGACGAAGCCAGGACGCCTCTCATTATTTCGGGGCCGACCGAGGACCGCAGCGACCTTTACCATAAGATCAACGCCTTTATTCCTCATCTCAAGCGTCAGGAAAAAGAAGGCGCTCGCGGCGATTACAGCGTCGACGAAAAATCCCGGCAAGTCTACCTCACGGAGGAGGGGCACGAGCGCATCGAGCAGTTGCTGGTTCAGCAGGGATTGATCAATGCAGACGAAAGTCTGTACGACGCCGTCAACATCAGACTCATGCATTTCATCAATGCCGGATTGCGGGCTCACGCGCTGTTCCAGCGGGATGTCGACTATATCGTTAGGGAAAACCAGGTGATCATCGTGGACGAGTTCACTGGCCGCGCGATGCCGGGACGTCGTTGGTCCGAAGGGCTGCATCAGGCGATCGAGGCTAAGGAGAACGTTCCGGTTCAAAACGAAAACCAGACGCTGGCCTCCATCACGTTTCAGAACTATTTCCGCCTGTATGAAAAACTGGCCGGCATGACCGGTACGGCCGATACCGAGGCCCCGGAGTTTCATCAGATTTACGGCCTCGAAGTTGTCGTCATTCCGCCCAATAGGCCCATGGTCCGCCAAGATCTCGGTGATCTCGTCTACCTCACCGTTCGTGAGAAATACGGCGCCATCATCGAGGATATCCGCGAGTGCGTGAAACGCGGCCAACCGGTGCTGGTGGGGACTACATCCATCGAAAACTCGGAACTCTTGGCGACTTTCCTCCGTAAGGAAGGCATTCCGCATCAGGTGCTGAACGCCAAGCATCACGAGCAGGAAGCTCATATCATTGCGCAAGCCGGTCAGCCCGGTGCGGTCACTATTGCGACCAACATGGCGGGCCGCGGCACCGACATCGTTCTCGGCGGCAGCCTGGAAGAGGATTTGGCGGCTATCGATCCCAGCGATCAGGGGTCCGTCGCTCGCTTGAAAGAGGAGTGGAAAGTCCGTCACGCTCAGGTTGTGGAAGCAGGCGGCTTGCACGTCATCGGATCGGAGCGGCATGAATCTCGGCGCATTGATAACCAGTTGCGGGGACGGTCCGGACGGCAGGGTGACCCCGGCTCATCACGGTTTTATTTGTCCTTGGAAGATCCCTTGATGCGGATTTTCGCTTCCGATCGGGTGGCCGTGCTCATGCAAAAGCTGGGAATGAAGGAAGGCGAGGCGATCGAACACCCATGGGTGACACGGGCGATCGAGAGCGCTCAACGCAAGGTTGAAGCGCGCAACTTCGACATCCGCAAGCAGTTGCTGGATTACGACAACGTCGCCAACGATCAGCGCAAGGTGGTTTATCACATGCGTGACGAACTGATGGAGGCGGACGATATTTCCGAGGCGATCACGAACATGCGTCGGGACGTTGTCGGCCAGATATTCACCCAGTTCATTCCGCCGCACACCCTGGAAGAGCAGTGGGACGTCAAGGGTCTGGAAGACACGCTATTGCGGGAACTCGGATCGAAGCTGCCGGCGCAACAATGGCTGGATGAAGATTCGCGGCTGGATGAGGACCGCCTGCTCCAGAAAATCATCGATCAGCTGGATGCGGTTTATCAGGCAAAGAGTGCCGTTATAGGCGAATCGGTCATGCGTCATTTCGAGAAAACGGTGATGCTGCAAGTTCTCGATAACGCCTGGAAAGAGCATTTGGCGGCCATGGACCATCTGCGCCAGGGCATCCATCTACGCGGTTATGCGCAGAAGGATCCGAAGCAGGAATACAAGCGCGAAGCGTTCGAGATGTTCACCTCCATGCTGGACGGGATTAAACACGAGGTGATCGGCATCGTATCCAAGGTTCAGGTGCACAGCGAAGAAGAAGTCAATGTCATGGAGGAACAGCGCCGCGCCGTACCTCAAGAAATGCATTTCGAACATGCCGAGGCACACGCACTGACTGCGGAACCTGAAGAGGCGG
Organism: Methylocaldum sp.; assembly: GCF_039794385.1. Taxonomy (NCBI): domain Bacteria; kingdom Pseudomonadati; phylum Pseudomonadota; class Gammaproteobacteria; order Methylococcales; family Methylococcaceae; genus Methylocaldum; species Methylocaldum sp. Next base: position 16,152 of record NZ_JBDIVO010000004.1, read on the forward strand.
AGGTCGAGGAAAAGCCGGTTAAACCACGGCCCGCACAGCCTTATATCCGGGACGTCGCCAAAGTGGGCCGTAACGAGCCTTGCCCTTGCGGTTCCGGGAAGAAATTTAAGCACTGCCACGGCAAATTGGATTGAAATCGCCGCGTATGAGCGTCTTGAGCGAAGAGTTGACCCTGGCAACCGTAAAAGGCGTCCGGCTCGGTGCGGCCTGTGCCGGCATCAAGCGGAACGATCGTGACGATATCGTGGTGATCGAAGCAGCCAAAGGGTCTACCTGTGCGGCCGTTTTTACCCGAAATGCCTTTTGCGCCGCGCCGGTGATCGTGGCGAGAGATCATCTCGGACACCATCCACGCTGGCTCTTGGTCAATTCCGGGAATGCCAATGCCGGAACCGGCCAGCGAGGGCTGGACGATGCTCGTCGGACCTGCCGGACGCTCGGCCGGCTGACCGGCGCGGCGGCCGAGCAGGTGCTTCCTTTCTCGACCGGTGTAATCGGCGAATATCTTCCGGTGGAAAAGATCGAATCGGCTTTGCCCAAAGCCCTGAGCGCCTTGGACGAGGCGGGATGGACGCGCGCGGCAAGGGCCATCATGACGACCGATACGCGGCCTAAAGGTGCAAGCCGGACTGTCAATCTGGCTGGAGTATCGGTGACCGTCACTGGCATCGCCAAAGGCGCCGGCATGATTCACCCCGATATGGCCACCATGCTGGCCTTCATTGCCACCGACGCGAAGGTTGAACCGGCTAGTTTGCAGGCTTGCTTGAGCGACGCCGCCGACGGTTCTTTTAATTTGATCACGGTGGACGGCGATACCTCGACTAACGACGCCTGCGTTCTGTTCGCAACGGGCGGAGCCGGTAATCCCGAACTTAGCCGGCAAAGCGTGGATTTCCCTCTCCTGGCCCGAGCGGTTCGGGAGGTTTGTGAAGACTTGGCTGAAGCCATCGTGCGGGACGGCGAAGGCGCCACCAAGGTGATGCGGATAGAGGTCCAAGAGGCCAGGGATGAAACCGAAGCGCGGAATGTGGCCAAGTCTATCGCCCATTCGCCTCTGGTCAAAACCGCTTTTTTCGCCAGCGATCCGAACTGGGGCCGGATTTTGGCTGCGATCGGTCGTTCAGGCTGCGCCGATCTCGATATATCGGGCGTTTCTATATGGTTGGGGAACGTGCTGATCGTGGAAAATGGAGGACGCGCCATGAGTTACACCGAGGAGGCCGGGAGAGCCGTGATGTCTGAGAATGACATCCTGATTCGCGTTGTGCTGGGGAGGGGGAGCGCGCATCAGCGTGTCCTGACGTGTGATCTCTCTTACGATTACGTCCGCATCAACGCGGAATATCGAACCTAGTCGAGGCTGAACGTATCCCGGTGAGCGGTTGCTCCGAGTTGCATGTAGCCGCCGGTGTCATCCGGAACGGACTCGGCCAAATTCTCATTGCGCGGCGCCTCGCCCACGTCCATCAAGGGGATCTTTGGGAGTTTCCGGGAGGCAAGCTGGAAGCCGGCGAAACCGCAAAGGAAGCTTTATCCAGAGAAATCCGCGAGGAGCTTAACCTCGAAGTGATAGAGGCATCGCCCTTGATTCGGATTCGTCACGCTTATCCGGAGCGTTGCGTACTGCTGGATGTGTGGCGGGTGGACCGGTTCGAGGGGACGCCAATCGGCATGCAGGGACAGCCGATTCGTTGGGTTTCGCCAGACGAATTGCCCGGCTTCGCATTTCCGGCCGCGAATCGCCCCATCGTAACGGCTGCCAGACTTCCCGATCAGTATGCGATTCTGGACGATGAATCGGGCGATGAGGCGCTTTTGCGCGAGCGTTTGCACCATCTGGTGTCGCGCAGAGCCGGTTTGATCCAATTACGGGCGCGCCGATTGGGTGTGCACCAATACGAGGCGTTGGCGCATTATGCTGTGGAGTACTGCCGGGAACGGGGCGCGATCCTACTTCTGAATGCGGATCCGTGCTGGGTGGTCGGGACGTCCGCCGCGGGGCTTCATCTTACGGCACAAAGACTGATGAGCTTGAGTGAACGGCCATTGGAGAAAGCCCGGTGGGTTGCCGCATCTTGTCACAATCTCGGTGAACTGAAGCACGCGGAGCGAATCGGCGTCGATCTGGCCGTTCTTGCCCCTGTGCTGTCCACGCCCACCCACCCCCATGCCGTGCCGCTAGGATGGATAACTTTTGCCGAGTTGGTGGATCAGGTAAATATTCCGGTCTTCGCTTTGGGGGGGGTGTCTCCAGCGGATGTGGACGTTGCAAAGTCCCATGGGGCTCAGGGCGTGGCGGGAATTCGCGGATTTCTTCCGTAAACGGCACTGAAATGGGTCGTATGCACATTAATGGTGCGTTTTTGTTTTGCGAACAAGTTGTTGCACTATTGTAATTCCGGGAGATAACAGCGTTTTTCTATTGGTACAATTTTTGTTTAATTACCCGCTTGAGATTTTTACAACCCTAATATTCGGGAGATAAAGAATGACGCCACAAGATGTACTTCAGCTGATGAAGGAAAAGGAGGTCAAATACGTTGATTTGCGGTTTGCCGACACTCGGGGCAAGGAACAGCATGTTTCCATTCCGGCGCACAGTGTGGACGAGGACATGTTCGAAGACGGCAAGATGTTCGACGGTTCGTCTATTGCGGGCTGGAAGAGCATCAACGAGTCGGACATGATCCTGATGCCTGATCCGACGACGGCGGTTATCGATCCGTTTTTCGACGATCCAACCCTGATTTTGCGCTGCGATATCGTCGAGCCCTCTACCATGCAGGGTTATGAGCGCGATCCTCGCTCCATCGCCAAACGTGCTGAAGCTTACATGAGATCCACGGGCATCGCGGATACCGCGCTGTTCGGGCCAGAAAACGAATTCTTCGTATTCGACGATGTGCGCTGGGGCGTTTCCATGCAGGGTTCGTTCTATAAAGTCGATTCCGAAGAAGCCAGTTGGAACACCGAAAAAGTTTACGAAGACGGCAACATCGGCCATCGTCCCGGCATCAAAGGCGGCTATTTTCCGGTGCCGCCCGTTGACTCCATGCAGGACTTGCGCGCGGCCATGTGCAATACGCTGGAAGAAATGGGGCTGATCGTCGAGGTTCATCACCACGAGGTGGCGACCGCCGGACAGTGCGAAATCGGCGTCAAGTTCGGTACGTTGGTCCGGAAGGCGGATGAGGTGCTTACCCTCAAATACGTGGTACACAATGTCGCTCACGCTTACGGCAAGACCGCGACCTTCATGCCGAAGCCGCTGGTCGGCGACAACGGCAACGGCATGCATGTTCATCAATCACTGTCCAAGGGTGGCGTGAACTTGTTTACCGGTGATTTGTATGGCGGCCTTTCTGAGTTGGCGCTGTTTTACATCGGCGGCATTATCAAGCATGCGAGAGCTTTGAATGCCTTCTGCAACCCGTCCACCAACAGCTACAAACGCTTGGTGCCGGGGTTCGAGGCGCCGGTCATGTTGGCTTATTCCGCCCGCAACCGATCGGCATCGATCCGCGTTCCGTATGTCACTAATCCGAAAGCGCGCCGCATTGAGGTTCGTTTCCCTGATTCCACCGCCAATCCATATTTTGCTTTCGCAGCCATGCTGATGGCCGGTCTCGACGGTATCCAAAACAAGATTCACCCGGGCGACGCCATGGACAAGGATCTTTACGATTTGCCGCCGGAAGAGGAGAAGAGCATTCCGCAGGTTTGTCATGCGTTTGATATGGCGCTGGATGCATTGAGTGCGGATCGCGAATTCCTGACTCGCGGCGGCGTCTTCACCAATGATGCGATCGATGCGTACATCGACCTCAAGATGCAGGAAGTCACCCGTCTGCGCATGAGCACGCATCCGGTTGAATACGATATGTATTACAGCCTCTAAACGGCTATTCGGCCCGAATCTGAAAACGCCCCTTTATGGGGCGTTTTTTTTGTTCGGGTATTTTCCGAATCCGAGACGCTATAGAGAGCTCGCGTAAAGAGTAGTCTGGCGATTCATTCGGCTGAACAAGGCTGTCTATCCCAGTGACAAGTCCGAAAGGGCGAATGTGAAGCTCAAAAGTGACTGGCTCGGGCAGTAGCGCCTTTGTCGAGTGTTGGATTATCTATATTGGTAAATTCCGAAATAACTTCAAATGGAACAGATGTTTCAGCAAATCGGTCTAATATGCACCAATATGGTGCGCATTGCCTGAGGTTCTGTGGCGGCGAGTGTCCGCTGCTGAGTTCTATAGGTCTTGAGGCACCTACAACCAAGCGCAGCTTGCATGGGTAATTGGCCTCCATCTTGCTTTTCAAATCGTAATGAATAACCCAGATCCCATTCCACTATATCAACGCATCCTCGATCATTTAACGGACGCCGTGTTGGTTTTCGATCCCGCGTACCGCCTGATTTATATCAATGTGGCCGGGGAAATGTTGTTCGCAGTGAGTGCACGACAGGTTCTGGGTTCGGGGGCCAAAGAGCTTTTCTTTCTATACGATCAGAACATCGAGAAAGATTTGAAACGAACCTTGCAACAGGGTGAATCGTTGACCAAGCGAAATTTGTCGTTGGGTCTTCCGTCTCAAGCTATTACGGTCAATTTCACGATCACGCCGATGCTGGAGCAGGATAAACCGGTCGCCGCATTGGTGCAGATTGAACAGGTGGATCGGCATTTGCGCATCTCCATGGAAGAGCAGCTTCTGGCGCAGCAGAACGCCGCTCGCATGCTTTTGCGGGGATTGGCCCACGAAATAAAGAACCCTTTGGGCGGTCTGCGCGGTGCGGCGCAGTTGCTCGACAGGGAGTTGGTCGAAGAAGAGATGCGGGAGTATACGAAAATCATCATGGAGGAATCCGACCGCCTGCAATCGCTGGTCGACCGGATGCTTGAGCCCAACAAACCGCCGCGGAAAAGCCGGCTCAATATCCACCGGGTACTGGAGAGAGTGCGTCAGTTGGTGCAGGTGGAGGCTCCTCCAAGCGTCGTCATCGAAAGAGACTACGACCCGAGTTTGCCGTTGGTGAATGGCGATAGCGATCAGCTGATTCAAGCGATCTTGAACATCGTGCGCAACGCGGCGCAGGCGGTAGGGAAGAAAGGGCACATCCTGATTCGCACGCGCATCCATCGCCAGGTGACCATTGGTCATAGGCGCAACCCGATGGCCGTCAAGATCGACATCATCGACGATGGTCCGGGTATCAAGCCGGAGTTGCTCGGTCAGATTTTTTACCCGATGGTAACCGGGCGCGCTGACGGTACCGGTTTAGGCCTGTCGATCGCACAGTCCTTGATCAATCAGCATGGTGGATTGGTCGAGTGCTCGAGTTCCCCGGGCAACACGGTTTTTTCTATTTTCCTGCCTTTGGAGAAGGACCATGAGTAGTTCAGCCCAAGTATGGGTGGTTGATGATGATCGCTCGATCCGCTGGGTCTTGGAAAAGGCCTTGCAAAAGGCATCGATACACGCGCGCTGTTTTTCGAACGCCGGCGGATTGCTCGATGCTCTCGATCAGGGCAAGCCCGATGCCATATTGACCGATATTCGGATGCCGGGCATGGACGGGCTGGAGCTTTTGCGGCAGCTGCAGATCAAGCATCCGCAACTTCCCATCATCATCATGACGGCGCACTCGGATCTGGAGAGCGCGGTCTCGGCATTCCACGGCGGCGCGTTCGAATATCTGCCGAAGCCGTTCGATGTGGACGATGCCGTTGATCTGGTGCAGCGTGCATGCGCACAAAGTCAGCGCGCGCGGCAAGAGCAAGGTCCGCCCGAGGTGGCCGAGGAAACGCCCGAAATCATCGGGGAGGCGCCGGCCATGCAAGAGGTTTTTCGCGCCATCGCGCGACTCGCCCGCTCCCACATCACCGTTCTGATCAACGGCGAATCGGGGACCGGGAAAGAGTTGGTTGCGCGGGCGCTGCACCGCCATAGTCCACGGGCCGACAAGCCTTTTATCGCCCTCAATATGGCGGCGATCCCCCGCGATCTGCTGGAATCCGAATTGTTCGGCCACGAACGCGGTGCGTTTACCGGCGCGCAGGCTCGCCGCGCCGGGCGTTTCGAACAAGCCGACGGAGGCACGTTGTTCTTGGACGAGATCGGCGATATGCCTGCGGATTTGCAGACCCGTTTGTTGCGCGTGTTGGCCGACGGCGAGTTTTTTCCCGTTGGTGCGCACGCACCGGTCAAGGTGGACGTCCGCATTATTGCCGCCACTCATCAAAATCTGGATACGCTTGTCGCCGAAGGCCGTTTCCGGGAGGACTTGTTCCACAGATTGAACGTCATCCGCATTCACCTCCCGCCCTTGCGGGAGCGTCGCCAGGATATTCCTTTATTGCTGAACCATTTCCTCAAGGAGGCCAGTCAAGAGCTGAAGGTGGAAACAAAAGTCTTGTTGCCGGATGTGGAGGACTATCTTTGTCGGCTCGATTGGCCGGGCAACGTGCGTCAGTTGGAGAATACCTGTCGCTGGATCACGGTTATGGCGGCGGGCAAGGAGGTTCATCTGGACGATCTGCCGCCGGAATTACTGAGTGTTAAGGCGAGTACCTCTACTGTCGTCGACAGTTGGGAAGATTGTTTCCGGCAATGGGTCGATAAGCGCTTGAGGCGTGGGGATAGAAATGTCGCAAAGGAAGCTATAGATTCAGCCGAAGGGATTTTGATCGCCACGGCGTTACAATTCACCCGCGGGCGTCGCCAGGAAGCAGCAAAGTTATTAGGTTACGGCCGCAATACATTGACACGAAAGATCAGCGAGCTGAGTCTGGACGTGTAAGAAATCGAGTACCGGCAAGCTTATCGTCAACAGCTCCGGCTTTGATGCGATAATCGCCCCTTTCCGGCTTTGTCGTCTGCGGACAGCCGCAGAGGAACGACGAGCTTTTCGTGCCCAATCTGAAATTGCCAAATAAGCGGACCGACTATGCCAAACCGAAGTCTTGTGAATAGTAAGCGAAAACCGTGGTTGACCGAGCTGCCTGCCTTGGGGTTGAAGGCCAAGGATTTGGCCGTGGACATCCGCCGTCATTTCAGCTACACGCTCGGCCGCGACAAGTACTGCGCATCCGCGCACTATGCCTACACGGCGGTCGCTTTGACGGTCCGCGACCGCTTGATGGAGCGGTGGAAGAATACGCATTACGCCTATGAGGAAGCGGACTGCAAGCGTGCTTACTATTTATCCATGGAATTCTTGATGGGGCGGACCTTGAGTAACGCCACGCTCAATCTCGGGATCGACGATCCTCTGCACGAAACTTTACACGACCTGGGGCTGGATCTAGAGGAGATCGTCGAGAGCGAACAAGATGCCGGATTGGGTAACGGCGGGCTGGGTCGGCTGGCTGCTTGTTTCGTAGATAGCTGTGCGACGCTGCAGTTGCCGGTGATGGGCTACGGCATCCGTTACGAATATGGCATGTTTCGGCAAAACATCGAGGATGGCCATCAGGTCGAGGAGCCCGATCATTGGCTGCGGAACGGCCACGTCTGGGAGCTGGAGCGTCCGGAACTGACGGTGCGGATACGTTTCGGCGGGCGGACGGATACTTATGGCGGCGACGAATCCCACCCGAGGAGGCGCTGGGTGGATACCCACGATGTGCTCGCAGTCCCGTACGACATCCCGATTCCCGGTTACAAGAACGGTACGGTTAACACGCTGCGCCTGTGGAAAGCGGCTGCCACGGATGAATTCGATCTACAAGACTTCAATGCCGGAGATTACACCGAAGCGGTCCGTTCCAAGAACATGGCGGAAAACATCACCATGGTGTTGTATCCCAATGATGCAAGCGAGAACGGAAAGGAGTTGAGGCTACGCCAGCAATACTTTTTGGCTTCGGCCAGTCTTCAGGACGTCATCCGCAAATGGGTGCTGGTGCATGGCGAGGACTTCAGTCGGTTTGCGGAAAAGAATTGTTTTCAGCTCAACGACACCCATCCGAGTATTGCCGTAGCCGAGCTGATGCGCCTTTTGATGGACGAGCATGGGTTGCATTGGGATGAGGCTTGGGCCATCACCTCGCGTACCATGGCTTATACCAATCACACACTGCTTCCGGAAGCCTTGGAGAAATGGCCGGTGCGCCTGTTCCGGCAATTGTTGCCGCGGTTGCTGGAAATCATTTTCGACATCAACGCGCGATTCTTGGGTGAGGTCGCCAACCGCTGGCCGGGCGATCTGGACCGATTGGCGCGGATGTCCCTGATCGAGGAAGGCTGGGAGCAACAGGTTCGCATGGCTTACCTGGCCATCGTCGGGAGCTTTTCGGTCAACGGGGTGGCGGAGCTTCACTCCAATCTGCTCATGCAAGGGCTGTTTCGCGATTTTTACGAACTGTGGCCGAATAAGTTCAACAACAAGACCAACGGTATTACGCCTCGCCGCTGGCTGGCCGGGTGTAATCCCAAGCTTGCCTCGTTGATCACGGAAACGATAGGCGAGGGTTGGTTGACCGATCTGTCCCAACTCGGCAAGCTGGCCGCATATGCCGATGATTCTGCGTTTCGCCAACGCTGGAGGGAAATCAAGCGCCATAACAAGGAGCGTCTCTTACGCTATAAGAAAGCGGAGCTGGGCGTGGATATCGAACTGGATGCGCTGTTCGACGTTCAGGTTAAACGGATACACGAATACAAGCGCCAGTTGCTCAACGTACTTCATGTCATTCACCTCTATGACCGCATTAAGCGCGGCGATACGGCCAATTGGACGCCGAGGTGCGTCCTATTCGGCGGCAAGGCGGCACCGGGCTATGCCATGGCGAAGCGAATCATCAAATTGATCAGTAATGTGTCCAACGTGATCGATCGCGATGCTGCGGCCGGCGAGCTGCTCAAGGTGGCCTTCCTGCCCAATTACCGGGTGACTGCGATGGAATACATTTGTCCCGGCACCGATCTTTCCGAACAGATTTCGACCGCGGGTAAGGAAGCGTCCGGTACCGGCAACATGAAGTTCATGCTGAATGGGGCGCTGACTATCGGTACTCTCGATGGCGCCAATATCGAGATTCGTCAGGAAGTGGGGGCCGAGAATTTCTTCCTGTTCGGCCTCACCGCCGAGGAGGTGGAGGCGAAGCGAGGCCAATACGATCCCGAGTCCGTCATAAACGGCAATGACGACCTGCGCCGGGTGATGCATCTCTTGGAAAGCGGGCACTTCAACCAATTCGAACCGGGAATTTTCGATCCCATCATCCATGCCATAAAAAGCCCGCACGATCCTTGGATGACGGCTGCCGACTTTCAAAGTTACGTAGAAGCCCAGAGGCGCGCGGCCGCTGCTTACCTCGATCAAGAGCAGTGGGCAAGAATGAGCATCCTAAACTGCGCTGCTGGCGGCAAGTTTTCCACCGACCGCACGATTTCGGAGTACAACCGCGACATTTGGAAACTGGAGCCGATCCGCCCTCGGTGTGAATAAGTCCTAACGTGTTCCACATCGTCCTTTACGAGCCGGAAATACCGCCGAACACAGGGAATATCATCCGTCTCTGCGCCAACACGGGCGCTTGGCTGCATCTCATCCATCCCTTGGGCTTCCGGCTTGATGACGCCAGGTTGCGGCGCGCCGGCCTCGATTATCGGGAATGGGCAGATGTGCGGGAATACGGGGGACTGGATGAATTCTTGGAACGGGTTCGGCCGGAGCGGCTGTTCGCGCTCAGCACCAAAGGGCGGTGCTGCTACGCGGATGCCGACTTCCGCCCGAATGACGCCTTGCTGTTCGGTCCGGAGTCCAGGGGATTGCCGGAAACCTTGCTGGCTTCCTTGCCGAAGCCGCGCCTTCTTTACGTGCCTATGAAACCGGAAAGCCGCAGCCTGAATCTGTCCAATACCGTAGCGTTGGTGCTTTACGAAGCATGGCGGCAGAACGGCTTTTCGGGAGCGATTGAACGGGTTTGACCGAAGCAGGCTCAACCGGCCAAGGCTTCCGGCTTCTGTTCTCTCAGGAGTAGATTGTTGACGGCCTCTAAAGGCGCGAGCCCTTCGTAAAGGATTTTGTAGGTCTGTTCGGTAATCGGCATCTCGATCCCGAGACTTTGCGCCAGCTGGTAAATAACCTTCGTAGTAAGAATCCCTTCGATTTCTTGGCCGATTTCGGCCGCGACTTGCTCTCGCGGGAGCCCTTTGCCGAGCCCGAGGCCGAAGCGCCGGTTTCGAGATTGATTGTCGGTGCAGGTCAAAATGAGATCGCCGACACCGGCAAGTCCCATGAAGGTTTCCGGTTTGCCACCCAATGCCAAACCCAAGCGCATCATCTCTGCGAGTCCGCGGGTTATCAGCGCCGCACGGGAGTTGGCGCCGAAGCCCAGGCCGTCGGCGACCCCGGCGGCGATAGCCAGTACGTTCTTGGTCGCCCCGCCCAACTGAACGCCGATGATGTCTTCGGTGGTGTATGCGCGGAATCGGTTGTTATGAAGCAGCCCCGCCAGCATTTTGGCGAATTCGATCTCCCGTGACGCTACCGTAATGGCGGTCGGGAGATTGGCGGCCAAGTCGCGGGCGAAGCTTGGGCCGGACAGCACGGCGGCGGGAATGTCGGGTCCCAGAACGTCCTCCGTGACTTGGTGCAAAAGCTTTCCGCTTTGCAGTTCCAGACCTTTCGTGGCCCATGCGATCTTGGATTCCGGGGTGAGATGCGGTGCCAGGTCCATCAGGAGGTTTCTAAATGCATGGCTGGGCACCGCAACTACGAGAATTTCCGCGGTCTTAACGGCTTCTTCCAGATTCGCGACGACCCGGAGGTTGTCGGGAAAGCGCGCACCGGGTAAATAGCGCTCGTTGCACCGGGCGGCGTTGAGTTTGGCCAAATGTTCGGGGCGATGCCCCCAAAGCACAGTGGGATGGCCGTTGCGGGCTATCAAAAGGGCTAGGGCTGTGCCCCATGAGCCCGCGCCGAGAACTGATACAGCTGTCATGTGGGCGATTGCGGACTATCCCGTTAATGGCTTGTGGGGGCGGAGCCCTGCTGCTGTTGCATCTGCTGCATGTACAAGGCGTCGAAATTGATGGGGGCAAGGAGCATGGGCGGGAAACCGCCCTTGGTCACGAGATCGGAAACGGCCTCGCGCGCATACGGAAAGAGAACGTTCGGACAGTAGCTACCGATCAGAGGGCCGAGTTCTTGGTCGTCGAAGCCCGCCATCGCGAAAATCCCCGCTTGGCAGACTTCCACCAAATAAGCGGTTTTTTCGCCGAGTTTAACGGTTACCGTCGTGGTGAGACTGACCTCGTACAGATTTTCCTGAAGCTTTTGCGCATTGCTCGACAGGTTGAATTCGACCTTCGGTTCCCATTTGAGCGTGAATACCTCCGGCGAATTCGGCGTCTCGAAAGAGACGTCCTTAACGTAAATCTTTTGCAGGACGAACTGTCTTTCTGGCTGAGTGGTTTCTTCGGCCATGGATAATCCTTATTTGTTTCGTAAGCTTGGAAAAATCGGGAGAGGGCGAATTACTTGTTATTCCGCTTCTTAACGACGGGGTATTTTTGGTCTTCCCATGCGAGCATGCCGCCTTTCATTTCAAACACTCGGGTGAAGCCTAAACCGGTCAGTTTCTTGCAGGCCTGGGGAGATCGCGTGCCGGACTGGCAGGTTACGATAACGGGATTTTGTTTGTATGCCTCCAATTCCTGTGCTCGTTCCTCGAGTTTGCCCAAGGGAATGAATTTCGCATTTTCGATATGGCCGTTGGCATGTTCGTGCGGTTCGCGGACATCGATAATGATGGTGTTTTCATCATTCATCAGGTTTACGGCTTCCGTCGGCGAGATTACTTTGTGTTTACGGAAGGCGCTGTCGATAAAATCCTGAATCAGCAAAATCGTAACAATGAGCAAACCGCTGGCCATGATCCAGTGATTGCCCAGGAATTCCAACAGGCGGTCGGGTGTGACAGTCATAGAGAAAATTCGGCTCCAACTAATGATGACAAAATACTTCTTTCATCAGCTTGATCAGCTGCAGTGTGCGCTCGTCGTCAACGTAATAGTACACGCGGTTAGCGTCTTTCTTACAGGCGAGAATACCTTTATCGCGCAGAATGCCCAGATGCTGAGAGATATTGCTCTGAGTCGTGCCGACCTGCTCGACGATGTCCTGAACGCTGACTTTATTGTTCCCCAAAGTGCATAAAATCTTGAGTCGCAGCGGATGGGACATGGCTTTCAGGCAATAGGCAGCCTGCGCGATATCGGCATCTTCCGTAATCAGTATCTCGTTTGGTTTGGTCATCGGAGGCTTCGCATTGTAAGAGTTTGTGCGCTCTTTAGCCGCGATTGCTCGAGCAACACGGGGTTGCAAAAAAAAGTTAAAATACTACTCCGTTTTTCCCTTTGCCTAAGCCCATGGCGCCTCATTCTCAAATTCATATTTATCCGGCGATATTGAGTTCGAGGTCTTTTCCTTTCCGCGAAAGCGGCCGCTTGGCCATTGGGACATACTGATTTTTTCTGCGGGAAGCAACAAAGCCTTTATTGCCAGGCAAACGCGCAAAAACCGAGAGGGAGATTATACTTTGAAGTTGAATCGTCCTAAACCTGTTGTCCTCATCATTCTGGACGGTTTTGGTTACAGCGAAACCAAAGACCATAACGCTATCGCTCTTGCAAGAACCCCGACATGGACGAAGCTGTGGAATACTTGCGCGCATACGTTGCTCGATTGCTCCGGTGAAGTCGTCGGCTTGCCCGACGATCAAATGGGCAATTCCGAGGTGGGACATTTGCATTTAGGGGCGGGTCGACTTATCAATCAGGATTTTACGTTGATCAGTAAAGCGGCTAGGGACCGTTCGTTTTACACCAATCCCGTTCTGCGCGAAGCCGTGGACAAGGCCCTTCGGAACGATAAGGCACTCCATATTTTAGGACTGCTGTCGCCCGGCGGCGTTCACAGCCACGAAATTCACATTCATGCAATGGCGGAGCTCGCGGTTAGGAAGGGGCTGAGAAAGGTCTATGTGCATGCCTTTCTGGATGGGCGAGATACCCCACCCAAGAGCGCAGGCGACCCGATACGCAGAATGGATTCGAAGTTCGAAGAACTGGGGGCAGGGCGGATTGCATCCATTATTGGCCGTTTTTACGCGATGGATCGCGATAATCGCTGGGACCGTATCCAGCAGGCATACGACCTTATCGTGCAAGGAAAAGCCGATTACCGCACGGAAACGGCGATCGAGGGCTTGACGCTGGCTTACGAGCGGGGTGAGTCCGACGAGTTCGTCAAAGCGACTTCAATCGTTCCGGACGGTGAAGCGCCGATTACTCTCAAGGACGGCGATGTCGTGATATTCATGAATTTTCGGGCCGATCGCGCCCGAGAGCTGACGCGCGCACTCAACGAGGCCGATTTCGTGGGGTTTCGACGCGAGGTCGTTCCGAAGCTGGGTGGGTTTGTTACATTGACGGAATATCACCAAGACTTTACGTTTCCCGTCGCTTATCCGCCGCAAGACGTGACCAACAGCCTGGGCGAAGTCTTGTCGAAGCATGGTCTAAGGCAGTTGCGGTTGGCCGAGACTGAAAAGTACGCTCACGTTACGTTTTTCTTCAACGGCGGAGTAGAAACGCCCTTTCCCGGAGAAACGCGCATCTTGGTGCCGTCGCCCAAGGTCAAGACCTACGATCAGAAGCCGGAAATGAGTGCTCCTGAAGTGACGGATGAATTGGTCAAGGCGATCGAGTCCGGCGAGTACGACGTCATCATCTGTAACTACGCCAATGGGGATATGGTTGGTCATACTGGTAACCTGGACGCATCGATTCGGGCGGTAGAGGCTTTGGATGAGGCATTGGGTCGAGTCGTCGAGGCTCTCGACAAGGTCGGAGGCGAAATGCTGATTACGGCAGATCATGGCAATGTCGAGCAAATGATCGATCCTTCGACCGGCGAAGTTCAGACCGCGCACTCGGTTAATCCCGTGCCGCTCGTGTATAAAGGCAAAGCCGGTAGGTTAAGCGACGGAGGCGGTCTGGCCGATGTCGCGCCGACATTGCTCGCGATTATCGGGCTTGAAAAGCCGGCGGATATGACGGGGCGATCGTTGCTGATTTGAGGTTTGCCGTTTTGTCCTGTCACCGAGTCGCGCGAGTTTTCTGTCTGGCTCTAGCATTCAAAATGCCTTTCGCGGCGGCGGTCTCGGAACCAAAGGATCGTTTGGATGAACTAACTACGGTTCGGGAGCGTATTAAGACGGTCCAGAAGTCCAGGGACGCTCTAGAGTCGCGCAGACGAGCTCTGATCGGGCAATTGAGCGGTATCGAGCGGGACTACGGACGTCTGGCAAAACGGCTTAAAGAGCTCGAGATTCAAGCGCAAGCCCAATTGCGGCATTTGAACGATTTGGAACGCCAAAGCAGTGAGTTGCGGGCGGCAGTGAAAGCGCAATATAAAACATTGACAGGACAAGCTCGTGCGGCCTATGCCGCCGGCCGGCAAGATTGGCTGAAGCTGGTGTTGGATCAGGAAGACCCACGCCAGCTCAGTCGCGTGCTGGCTTATTACAATTATCTGAGTCAAGCTCGATTCTCGCTGCTGAGGGAGATGCAAAAGGATTTAACAACCGTTTCGCAATTGCAGCAGCAAGCGTCGGCCGAAGCGGCGAAGCTTCAATCCACTCGTGAGCAGGTAGCAAAAGATCGCCTCGAGTTGGATAAGTTCCGACAATCCCGACGCGAGGTTTTGGCCGACTTGGAACATAGCCTTCAGGATAAGGACACCCAGCTGAGGCGGCTCCAGGAGGATGAAGAGCGCCTGCAAGATCTGGTTGCCGCCATTCGGCCTTTGTCGGACGACTCGGCGCGAGATCGGTCAGTCAGCAAAGGACCCTTTTCCGCCCTTTATGGTCAGTTAACATATCCGACGAAGGGTTCACTGCTTGAGTCGTTCGGCAGTCCGCGAGCGAGTGGCCGTTGGGATGGTGTCGTTATACGAGCACCGGAGGGCGCGCCGGTGCATGCCGTTGCGGCGGGGAGGGTGGCATACTCCGATTGGTTGCGGGGCTATGGCTTGTTGACCATTATCGATCACGGCGAGGGATATATGAGTCTCTACGCTTTCAATCAGAGTTTGTATAAGAATGTCGGGGACTCGGTGAACGGCGGTGATATCATCGCTACAGTCGGTGCCAGCGGCGGTCGTGCGGAGTCCGGACTTTATTTTGGCATTCGCGAAAAAGGAAGACCGGTGAATCCTATGTTATGGTGCAGTCACAAAGACTGACTTTTTACGGATTGATTTATGAGGCCTTATCCAGGGCGTTTTTGGTTGTAGGAAAATCTATGTTGCGACAAAGAAATTTTCTGGTTCTTATCTTTGGCGTTCTGCTCGGCATTTTGATCAGTACGGGCAGTAGCGTCCTCGCCGAGCGGGAGGCCAGTGGCGATACAAATGCAATCCCCTTCGAAGGATTGAAAACCTTTTCGGAGGTTTATGGACGCATACGCCAGGATTACGTAGAGCCGGTAACGGACCAGAAATTGTTGGAAGACGCCATTCGCGGAATGCTCGCTGGTCTCGATCCGCATTCAGCGTATTTGGATCAGGAGCAGTATAACGAGCTGAAGGTCGGTACTACCGGACAGTTCGGCGGCTTGGGTATCGAGGTCGGAATGGAAAACGGTTTCGTGAAGGTCATCGCGCCTATCGACGATACCCCCGCGCAGAAGGCTGGCATAAAAGCCGGCGACCTCATTATCCGGTTGGACGACAAGCCGGTAAAAGGCATGAGCCTGAACGACGCGGTTAAAATGATGCGTGGCGAGCCGGGTAGCGAGATCGTGTTGACCATAGTTCGCGAGGGTGTCGAGCAGCCGCTGAAGGTTAAAATCGTACGCGACGTCATCAAGGTCAAAAGCGTAAAGAGCCGGCTTCTTGAGGAAGGATACGGCTATGTTCGCATTACGAGCTTTCAGTCCAAGACTGGAGACAATGTCATCGAAGCCATCAGCGAGCTCAAAAAGAAAGGCGACTTGAAGGGCGTTGTGCTGGATCTTCGCAATAACCCCGGCGGAGTTCTCAATGCGGCGGTGGCGGTTAGCGATGCCTTCTTGGAGAGTGGCCTGATCGTTTATACCGATGGTCGTGTCGAAGACGCCAAGATGAGGTTCAGTGCGACTCCGAATGACGTTCTGAACGGTGCTCCAATCGTAGTGCTGATAAACTCCGGCTCCGCTTCGGCCTCGGAGATTGTGGCCGGTGCTTTGCAGGATCATGGACGCGCCATCATCATGGGCGAAAAGACCTTCGGCAAAGGTTCGGTGCAGACAATCTTACCGACCAGCAATGGCGGCGCGGTCAAACTGACCACGGCGCGCTATTACACGCCTTCCGGACGCTCCATTCAAGCGGAGGGCATCGCGCCGGACGTACCGATCTCGAAGGTGAAGTTGGAAATGGCCGCCCAATCGGAGTTTTCTCCGATCAAGGAAGCCGATTTGGTAAACCATCTCGAGAATGGAGCCGAGAAACCGCTCAAGAAGGACGAAACCAAAGCAGGGGATAAGAGTGAAGAGGCCTTGGCCCTGCAGGATTATCCGCTGAACGAAGCCCTTAATCTTCTAAAGGGTATCAATATCATGAGATACGGCCATAAAAAGAACTAGGCCGTGTCGGAGAATTGAAGCACACCCCCGGCTTGACCGGGGGTATTGTTTGTCGAGCGTATTTGAGTTGCCCGAGCTTCCCAGCTATTTACGCCGCCGATAAAGTGGTTCTTTAACGTCTACGGCGGCTTGATATTTCACCGTGAACTCCTGCAATGCGGGCAGCAGTTCTTGCGCATTCGCGGAGCCGTTCGGTTCGAAGGCGTTTACGCCTACCCGACTCAGAAAAAACATCTGATCCCTGAGAAAATCGCCGCGGGCGCGAAGCTCGCCGTTAAAACCGTAACGTTCCCGCAAAAGCCGAGCCAGAGAAAAGCTTCGGCCGTCTGTGAACTGGCGAAATTCCAAGACGATTATCGAGAAGTACTTAAGATCATCTGCAATTTCTTCGAGACTGTCGTCGCTGTTTAGGCGCAGCCCCAAGGGGACGCTGCAAGCGAGCAGGCGATCCCTTTCGTTCTTCCAGCGGAGCAGCGAAACCGTTACAGCCTGTTCCGGCAAGGCTTCGTCGTCGCTCAAGTGCCGCCAGTCGTTTGCGACGATATGGCCGTCTTTAATTATCTCCATAAACTCGCCCCTGGAATGGTCGCATACCGATACGTCTAACCGTTTCAAGAAATGCCTCGTCTTCCAGTCGATGCTCTCGGTAAGTTTGGAAGATGGCTTCTATCGCATGGCAAACCTGGTCCTTGGCTACGGAGGGACCTAGGCGTTCACCGAGGGAAGCATCCTTTCCGGATGAGCCGCCCAGGGTAATCTGGTACCACTCTTCCCCTTTTTTATCGACGCCCAGAATGCCGATATGACCGACGGTATGATGTCCGCAACCGTTCATGCAACCCGAGACATTGATCCGGATATCGCCTAGATCGTAGAGATAGTCCAAATTGTCGAAGATCTGCTGAATGCCGTTAGCGATAGGAATCGATGTCGCATTTGCCAATGAGCAAAAGTCGAGGCCGGGGCAGCAGATGATATCCGTCGCCGTGCCGATATTGGGTGTCGCCAGTTCAAGAGATTTAAGGCGCTGCCATAAGTCGTGCAAATCCGCCTGTTTAACGTCGGCCAGAACGAGATTCTGGGTGTGGGTGACTCGAATTTCGCCAAAACTGTAATGGTCGGCTAAATCGGCAATTACATCCATTTGGCTTGCGCTGAGATCTCCTGGAGGTTTTCCCGGTGTTTTCAGGGACACGAAGACAACCCGATAACCCGGCATTTTATGAGGGAAGGTATTATGGCGGAACCAAGCGGCAAACTGGCTGTCGTGGGCCGTTTTTTCCGCTAACAAGGGATTGTCGGCTAGCGTCTCGTAGGGCGCGGGTTGGAAGAACGTCTTGATCCGCTCGATTTCTTCGAGATCCAGGAGCAGGTCGTCCTTTATTGCAGCCCACTCGGCTTCGACCATTTCGGTAAACTTTTCCTTTCCCAGCTCTTTCACCAGGATCTTGATTCGCGCCTTGAATTTGTTGTCGCGACGTCCGAAGCGGTTGTAAACGCGGAGAATCGCTTCCAGATAAGACAGCAGGTGCTTTTTCTCGAGAAACGGGCGGATTGTCACGCCGATGATCGGTGTGCGCCCGAGGCCGCCGCCTACCAGAACTTCGAAACCTATCTCGTCCCGATCGTTCTTGACGAGCTGCAAACCGATGTCGTGTAGCTGGGTTGCGGCTCTATCCTTTGCCGCACCATTGACGGCAATCTTGAACTTGCGCGGCAGAAAGCTGAATTCCGGATGGAGGGTGGACCACTGCCGGATAATTTCGCAATAAGGGCGTGGGTCCTCGAGTTCGTCTCCGCCGACTCCCGCAAGATGATCGCTGGTGACGTTGCGGATGCAGTTGCCACTCGTCTGGATCGCATGCATCTGTACCGTAGCGAGTTCGCTCAGAACATCCGGCACGTCCTCGAGTTTCGGCCAATTGAACTGAATGTTCTGTCGCGTCGTGAAGTGGCCGTAACCCTTGTCATAGGTTCGCGCGATATGAGCCAACATCCGCAGTTGGCGCGACGAGAGCAGGCCATAAGGAATGGCAATGCGCAGCATCGGCGCGTGTTTTTGGATGTATAAACCATTCATCAAGCGAAGAGGCCGGTACTGATCTTCGCTGAGTTCTCCCTTCAAGAACCGCTCTGTTTGACCCCTGAATTGAGCGGCGCGCTCATTCACTAAGGTCTGGTCGTAATTGTCGTACTGGTACATATATGGAAGAAATCCGTCTGCCTAGGCGAGAGAAAAGCCTGAGTAATTCAGTAGGGAAAAACTATAACATGGAGCCGTTAATAGGAAAAAATAATAAAACTGGATATATCTATGAATTTACTTCATATCGACTCTGCCTGTAAACGCCGTTCTTCCGTCACAAGTGCACCTGAACCGAAGTGCGGAAAAAGTGCTTGGTTATTCATTCGCTAGCCCTTCTATATATATAATGCAGGGCTGTTTTGACTGGGGGGTCGTGCTGCTTGACGGCAGTGGCACAGACGTTTTTCAAAAACACCGAAGAGGGCTTAGCTTTGTTACGCGCATTCGTTTTACTTTCGCTGCTATTTCTTGTGCCCGGTTTGGCATCGGCCGAAGGATCGGAGGTCTTGGGGCTGACCGGTACCCAACGGGGCCTTTATTGCGTCTTGGTCTTCATCATCGCGTACGGGTTCGTGATGACCGAAGAGTTTACCCATTTGCGAAAATCCAAGCCGGTCATTCTTGCCGCCGGCATCATTTGGGCGCATGTGGCTTATCTGGCCGCCAGCAACAGCGTTCCATCGGAGAAGGTGCACAAGGCCTTCGAGCACGATCTCCGCGAGTATGCCGAGCTGTTTCTGTTCTTGTTGGTCGCTATGACCTACATCAATGCCATGGCCGACCGAAATGTATTCGAGGCCCTGCGTTCCTGGCTGGTGAGCCGTAAATTCGGTTATCGCAAGCTTTTCTGGATCACCGGGGTGATCACTTTCTTCCTGTCCTCGGTAGCTGACAACCTGACTTCCGCGCTGTTGGTGGGTGCTGTGGTGATGGCTGTCGGTGCAAATAGCCCACGCTTCGTAGCTTTGGGTTTTGTCAATTTGGTGAGCGCGGCTAATGCGGGTGGCGCGTTCAGCCCCTTCGGCGATATCACCACGCTAATGGTCTGGCAGGCCGGCAAGGCGGAGTTCTTCGACTTCTTCGAGCTGTTCATTCCGTCGGTGGTAAACTTCGCTGTGCCCGCCGCCTTCATGCACTTCGCCATACCGGACGAAGCACCCAATTTCCCCGATGAGGAGCAGGTCAAGATGAAGGACGGCGCCCTAATCGTTTGCGGCTTGTTCGCTCTCACCATCGTGACCGCCGTTAGCTTCAAGCAATTTCTGCATCTTCCGCCGTTCCTGGGCATGATGGTGGGACTTTCCTTTCTGATGTTCTACGGTTACCGCTTGAAGCTGTTGTACAGCGCCGAGAATGGGAGGTTCGATGTATTCGCCAATGTTCGCGATGCGGAATGGGATACCCTGCTGTTTTTCTTCGGCGTGGTATTCGCTGTGGGCGGTTTGGGCTACATCGGTTATTTGGAACTGGTTTCCGAGGCGATGTACGATGGACTTGGGGCGACGACGGCAAATATTCTGATCGGCGTGCTTTCGGCCATCGTCGACAACATTCCGGTCATGTTCGCGGTGCTGAGTATGAATCCCGATATGGACCTTTATCAGTGGATGCTCGTGACCTTGACCGCCGGCGTGGGCGGAACCATGCTGTCCATCGGTTCGGCGGCGGGTGTGGCCCTCATGGGGACGTCGCGCGGCATGTATACCTTTTTCAGCCATCTGCGCTGGACGCCGGCCATTATCGCCGGCTATGCCGCGAGCATTTTGACCCACTATTGGATCAACGGCTAACGCCGCTTCGGCTCATTTAAACAAGGCGTAGCCGTTATCCGCGGCTACGCTTTTTTTCGCGGTCTGATCCGCGTCCTTCCCAAGCATCGAGCAAGATCGCCACGAGCATATCGGCGAGCACGTTTACCCCGGACCGGAGTCTCGCGAGGATCCAATCGACCGGCGCGATCAGAGGTATCGCTGCGGCTACGATTGTCTCCGGCAAACCTGACGCACTCAGCACCAGTGGAAGGATAATCAATCCCGCTTCCGGAATTCCGGCGACGCCGATAGCCGCCATAAGCGCCGAGAGCACAATAATGGCTTGTTGTCCGGCTCCAAGCCCGTAACCCAATGCCTGTGCCAGGAACAGTGCCGCCATAGCCTCGTACAGCGTGATGCCGTCGTTATTAAGATTTGTTCCGGCGCAAACCGCGATGCGCGCAGATGAGTCCGAGACGCCGATGGTCCTCAGGCACCGCAAGGTAACGGGCATGGCCGCCAAACTGCTGTTTGCCGATAAGCCGGTCATGATGGCATCCGCGCCTTGCTTCAGATAAATGTGCGGTGGCTTTCCACCCGCCAGCCATGCCGCCAAGGGATAATAAACGAGGCCGTGCAAAGCCAGGCCAAGGCTTATAACACCGAGAAACCCGCCTAAATCGGCGAAGATTTCCAGACCGGTTTTTCCGACGACTTGAGCTACGAGGCCGAAGACTGCGAACGGAACGGCTTCGACAACCCAAGAAAGCACCTTGGCTAGAATCTGATAGGCCGAGGATACAAATCCTTCCAACGGTCGAATGTCTGCGATATCGCTCTCGCCTTGGCGATCTTTAAGCCAGCGTAGGGCGGCGCCGAATAGCAAGGCGAGCAGAACTACCGAGATCACGTTATTGCCGGCAAGCGGTTCGATCAGGCTTTGAGGGATATAGGCGCCGAGGTTCTTCAATGGGTTGAGGGTTGCCGCCGGGACCGCGTTTGAGCTCGCCAGAGCGGAATTTCCGGAAAGTTGGGCGGTGAGTTGCTCGATCCTGTCCTGCCATGCCAGCCCGGGTTCTATCGCATTCATCAGCAGCAAGCCGATCATGCAAGCGACCGAAACGTTGATGAGGCAAATCGTCACCAGCCGTCCTCCGCTTCTTGCGGATATATGGGTTCGCGCAAATGCATCGAGAATCGCAAATAGAATGAGCGGCACGGCAAGCGCTTTCAGGAGTCGGATCACGAGCATTCCGAGCTGCCCGAGATGGTCGTTTCGAAGGCCCCAAAGATAAGCTTCATCGCCACCGACGACGCCGAGTAACGCCCCCAGCGCGACGCCTATCAGTACGCGTATCGACAGGGGCCATCGTTTTGCTTTCATGTTCAGTTTCTGTTGATCGAAAGAGAGGATGTTATCGCATCGTTCAAGACTAAGGCGGTCGGCGTAGCTTAAGTCGACATTTCCGATAGTCCAGGGGGCCTGGGACTAGTGCCCATTTCGGCATGGCGCGGTCTTCAGGCGTGGTTTCGGCCGTTCTGCGTTAGGGATTTGTCCCAATTGACGGTACTTGCGCTTGTTGCTTACATCACTCGAACGAGAGGCTGCTCACTGCCCAAATAGCCAAGGCGATGAGCGGCGCATTTCTATTCATCGGACGGACAAGGAGGGTTCGAATCATGAGATTTATCACCTTCGGTTTATTGTGTCTCGTCAGTCTTACCGGTTGTGACGGCTCCGGGAGTTCAGGCGAGAAGAAGGTTCCTTTGGATCAAGTGCCGCCAGCCGTAAGAGCAACGGCAGACAAGGCGGTGCCTGGAGTCCAATGGGAGAAAGCTGAGACGGAAACGGAAAAGGGCCAGGCCATTTACGAACTGAAGGGACGCGATTCATCGAATCGTAAAGTAGAGGTTGAGGTGACGCCCGAAGGGACATTGGTCGAGGCCGAGACCGAGATTCCGTTGGAGGAGGTCCCCATCGTCGCGCGTGAAGCATTGAAAGCGAGGCTGCCCAATTTCAAACCGGACGAGGTCGAATCGGTCACTAAGGGAATTGGCCCCGCCGGATACGAGTTCGAGGGACGGGACGAAAGGAACAAGAAGATCGAGGTTTTTGTTTCGGCGGATGGCACTCAGGTGACCATCGAGGAAGATGATGACTGAGGAAGGTATTTTTTACGCTCGGTCGGTTTCGCACCACCCTGAGCAACATCTACTCGACGGGAGCGGCCTGAAGGTAGCCTCCACATCTCACGTCTCCGTCGATATCAGGGGCAGGGATGGTCGCGGCGGTTCACGTTCCTGCCGACGCCAAACCCGGGACCCGCTAGGCTCCGAGTTTTTTCGATCAGCTGGGAATCACACCGACGTGAACGCGTCGCACACGATGTCTTTCATGGATGCGCCTGCCAGGAAGGCTTTCTTTTGAGCGGCTTTCACCATTTCCGGGTGTCCGCACAGAAAAACTCGCCATCCTGTCAAGTTGGGCACCTCATTCAACGCGATCTGGTGAACCCTTCCGCTTGCGAATTCTTTCGAAACGTGGCTGCCCGAAAGACAGGCTGTGTACTCGAAATTGGAGTAGGCTCTGGTAAGTTCTCGCAGTTTATCGGTTAGGTAGAGACCGTTCGGAGTCCGGCTGCCGTGAAAGAGCCTGATCGGTCCGATATGGCCCTGGGCGAGAGCGTCACGAACGACGCCGTACAGCGGCGCCAGTCCGCTGCCCGTGCCGATCAGCAGCAGGCCTTGTTCGGGCGATCCGGGTAGGTAATAGCAATCGCCGCCTGGACCTTGAATGTCGATCGTGTCGCCCGGGCGCAAGGCGTCGTGCACCCAATTGCTCACTTTCCCTTGTGGTACTCGCCGTACGTGGATATGAATATGAGGATCTTCGGTCGGTAGGCTGGCGACGGAATAGCTTCGCGCCAGATTCTCGCCCTGATACAGGTTGATGAATTGACCGGCCCGATACTCGATCTGTTCGTGGGCTTTCAGGCTGACCTGCATGATCTCGGCGTTTAGAAGCTCCATGCCCACAATCGTCGCGGGGGTCCTGGAAAGCTCGTTGCCAGGCAACGAGACTGAAAGGGTTTCTTCCGGATTGCAAATACACGCCAGAAAGTAATTCTTGGCTTTTAGCGTCGGCTTCAGTCCTTTTTGCGAAGCTTCCGGTGGACGCCCGACCTCCGCCCGCATCAGACAGGCTTGGCAAATACCGGCGCGACAACCGAACGGCACGGATGCGCCGTGCTCGGTCAAACACTCAAGAACGGACTGACCGTCGCGTAGCGAATAGATTTGTCCATCGTAGCGGATATTCGGCATCGAGACCCTTCCCCAGAATAAACCGCGGGTTATCGACCGAGAACGTCGTTCCGAGTACTTTCGGCGATGGCCGCAGCTTCGGCAATAAGTTCTTCCGGAACTTTGAGTTCCTGCATGGTCGCGGCCAGGTTTTCCATCACCGCATCAAAATGAGCGTCGTTCAATCCGTTCTTGACAAGATGAGCGTGGCCTCGCCGCATGTCGAGACCGGAGTAGTGATGGGGACCCCCGAATGCCATGGTCAAGAATGCTTTCTGCTTGGCCGCTTGTGCCTCCATGTCGACGCTTTCGAAGAAATGGGCGATTCGGTCGTCGCTCAAGACCTTGCGGTAAAAAATATCGACGGCAGCGTCTACGGCAGCTTCGCCCCCCAGCTTTTCAAAAAGACTTTGGCTCATTTAGAGTTCTCCAAAACTATGGGTTTCTGTCAATCATGTAGCATTAATGCATCTTTACGCGCATAAAAAAACGCGTAAATCGCG
Source organism: Methylocaldum sp. (assembly GCF_039794385.1). Classification (NCBI taxonomy): domain Bacteria; kingdom Pseudomonadati; phylum Pseudomonadota; class Gammaproteobacteria; order Methylococcales; family Methylococcaceae; genus Methylocaldum; species Methylocaldum sp. Next base: position 40,433 of record NZ_JBDIVO010000004.1, read on the forward strand.
TTTATTGCACTTAATATGCGTGCTCGATGAATATTAAGAGACGGTACGCTACTCTGTCAATCGGCCTAGGTTTGCGGATTGCAGGCTTGGACAAAAAGACCGAAAATCGGCTGCCTTTGTCCCCGGCATCCGCTAGACGCAACACCTTGGCAAGGTTCGACGATCGGTAGCGCTGGATTTACCTTATTCGAGTGAAGTGCCGGTGATAACGTGTGTTCGTCTTCGCTAGGGGGCAAGTTTTACGACTCTCAGAGGAGATTTTGCAGTGAAAAGAATTATGATGATCTTGGGGGCCGCGGTCATCGCGACGTTTGCTTGGGCGGAACAGTCCAATGTAGCACCGGCTCCGAATGGGATTACGATCCCGCAGAATTATAAAGATTGGCGGCTAATCGCTGTTTCTCAGCGTCCGGAAACCAGTACGCTCCGTGCCATTTTAGGTAATGATGTCGCTATTGCTGCGGCGAGAGCCGGAAATACCAATCCTTGGCCAGATGGAGCGGTGCTGGCCAAGCTGGTGGTAAAGCAAAAAAACCATCCCAAATATCCCACGGCCATGGTGCCGGGTGAATTCGTCCATGCCGAGTTCATGATCAAGGATTCAGCCAAGTATGCTTCAACGGGCGGCTGGGGTTTTGCCCGCTGGCTGGGAGAGAAGCAGGAACCTTATGGCAAGGACGCGAATTTTGCACAGGAATGCGTCGGCTGCCACACGACTGTTCAACAGAACGATTGGGTATTCACGGGACCGATCAATTTGCCTTGAACCGGAAAAGACGATATCGGCGGGGGTTGCTTGGGAATTGCCCCAGGTGCATGTAAAATGCGCCTCTTAATTTCAAGAGGCTGCCCGTCACTGCTGCTTGCAAGATAGATTGGAACGGGTTTGGCGGGGCGGTGAAACTGCACGCATAGAGCCGAGTCCAATAACGAGCGAAACAGGCTGTTATCTGGTAACCCATACAGCTTACAGGAAAATTTGAAATGACTTTCGTAGTAACCGAAAACTGCATCAAGTGCAAATTTACCGATTGCGTCGATGTTTGCCCGGTCGACTGCTTTCACGAGGGGCCGAATTTTCTAGTCATCGATCCTGATGAATGTATCGACTGCACTTTATGCGAGCCCGAATGCCCCGCGAACGCGATTTATTCCGAAGATGAAGTTCCGGAGGGCCAGGAACAATTCATCCAATTGAACGCGGAGCTTTCGAAAGTGTGGCCAAGCATCACGGAAGTCAAGCCAGCTTTGGAAGATGCGGACGAGTGGAACGGCAAACCGGACAAGATGCAATATCTCGAAAAATAATCGGAAGGTCGTGGCTAGCGATGAGTTATACGGCGGGGAGTTCAATCGGGTTCGATAATTCGTCTTTTCGTCGCCTCAACTGAAAAGTCTCAATCTCCGCTGTCGAGGGCGCTGTTGAAGTCAGCAGCGCCTTTTTGTCGTGAACAGTCGGTCTTGAACCGAACACGTTTCAGCAGCTGCCGCTGCTGTTTTCACAATCGCTCAAGATTTGTCGTCCGCTCTTGGAAAACTGAACTGGGCGGCGCGTGCCGGGATGTGCGCACCAGGCTGCGGGGTCTTGTAAGATATACGGCTCGATCCCGATGAAATCGTCTTCATAAGGATCTTCGGTAATCATGCGGAAGTGCGTTCGCACGCCGCGATCCGCTCCCCGCGTGGAAAGATGTATCCGTCCTCGTCGCGAAACTTTTCGTAGGTGCCGCGGTAAATGACCGCATGGCCGCGGTCGATGTACTCCTTGCCTTCGCCTTTTACGGTGGTTACGGTCACCGATCGGAATTCGATGCTCCGATGGCCTGCCACGGCATCGTATCCCACTTGTCCAGCTTCACCGCAACGGAGGTCCGACTCGACCCATGCTTTCAAGAATTCCTGTTCCTGAGGCACCCGAAATACAAGCGCTCCGCAGTTTCGAGTCGGTTTTGAGGTGGAGCGGGAACCGGTTCGTCGGAAACGATACCGGCAACGGCGACAGGCGTTTAGCAGTCCTCGCAGATCTTACCTAGAGATAGAGTATTTGCCGAAATTCGGGGCTGCTCGAGGTTGGTAGCTTTTCGCGATTAATTCAGCCTTAGAGTTGAGCTTTGCGAAATGATGCTATTGAAAAGAGTATAATTTTTGTTTCCCTCGTTCACTCGGGATGACGCCGAAGACGCCATGAAATTGCAGCAATTACGCTATATCTGGGAAGTTGCGCAGCACGAATTGAATGTTTCTGCGACGGCGGACAGCCTCTACACGTCGCAGCCCGGAATTAGCAAGCAAGTCCGGCTTTTGGAGGATGAACTGGGGCTTCCGATTTTCGCGCGGAACGGCAAGCACCTGACGGAGATTACCGCAGCCGGCAAGCAGATTGTGGCGATTGCCGGAGAAATTTTGGGCAAGGTCCAGGATATAAAGAATATCGCGCAGGAACACCGCGACAATAAGGTCGGTTCGCTGTCCATCGCCACTACGCACACGCAGGCGCGCTATGCGCTTCCTCCCGCCATAAAGGAGTTCATGCGTCGTTACCCCGGGATCAAGCTCAATATCAACCAGGGCACGCCGATGCAGATTTCCGAATTGGCGTCGCGCGGGGTTGTCGATATGGCGATTGCCACCGAAGCGATGGAGCTCTTCGAGAATCTCGTCATGCTGCCGTGTTACCAGTGGAATCGCTGTGTCTTGGTACAGCAGGGGCATCCATTGACGGAAAAGGCGGAGCTAACTTTGCAGGATGTCGCCGAGTATCCCATCGTGACTTACGTCTTCGGATTTACCGGACGTTCGCAGCTGGATCAGGCGTTCGAGAAGGCAAATCTGCATCCCCAGTTAGCTTTGACTGCGGTGGATGCGGACGTGATCAAGACCTATGTAAGGCTCGGTTTGGGAGTCGGAATCGTTGCCAAGATGGCTTACGACCCTGTCGCGGACGCCGATCTGATTCCGCTCGATGCCAGTCATATGTTCGGTTTGAGCACGACGAAGATCGGGCTGCGGCGGGATATGTTCATCCGCGGATTCATTTACGAGTTCATCCGCTTATTCGCGCCGCATCTGACGCGGGAATTGGTGGAACAAGCCATGACCCAGCGGGAACAAAAAGACGTCGATGCCTTGTTCGAGAATATCGCGCTGCCGGTGCGCTAGTTTTCGCATGCCCGGCTTGGTGATGCGCCAAGGCCGGTGTTGATCCTCAAGCTTTTTCAGCTGTTTTCAGATTCCCGGCATGTAGGCCGCATTCCTTCTTCCCGGCATCTTCCCACCACCACCGGCCTTCGCGCTCATGCTGATTGGGCAGAATCGGCCGAGTGCAAGGTTCGCAGCCTATGCTGACGAAACCTTTACGATGCAGTTCGTTGAAGGGCACGTCGTAGGCTTCGATGTAATCCCACACCTGCGCCGACGACCAGTTCGCGAGCGGATTGAATTTGATCAGGCGATGGTCGGGCGTGGAAAAAGCTTCGTCAAGCTCGATCTCGGCCAAATTTTCCCGAGTCGGGTTTTGGTCGCGTCGCTGACCGGTAATCCAGGCGTCCAGCTGACTAAGCTTCCGGCGAAGCGGCTCGACCTTGCGGATGCTGCAACATTCGTGATGGCCGTCTTTGTAGAAGCTGAATAAGCCTTTTTCTCTGACTAAAGTTTCCAGTTGCACGCGATCCGGCGAAAGAACGTCCAGCCGAATGGGGTAGCGCTCCCGAACGGTCTCGATCAATCTGTAGGTTTCGGGATGCAAGCGACCGGTATCCAAGGTGAAGACCTGAATGCCCGGCTTGAGCTTGCTGGCTAGGTCGATCAATACCACGTCTTCGGCGCCGCTGAAGGAAATGGCGATGTTGTCGAACCATGTCAGCGCCGCCTTGAGAATCGCGCGGGGATTTTTTCCGGCCAATTCGCCTTTAAGCTGATCGAGATCGAAGAATTGAGTACTCATGTCGTATCGGGGTAGAAACCGTGACGGATAAGGTAACACACGAGATTCAATCCTAAAAATTCTAAAAACAACTTTTGATATAGAAAAACGGGATAAGATCAGACGAAAAAGCCCCGCCGTTTTCGGCGGGGCTTTGGTGTTCTCGGTCGTGGAAGCAACCGATTACATCATGTCTTCCATTCCGGCACCGGGCATGCCGGCTCCTTTTTCTTTCTTCGGCTGTTCGGCCACCATGGCTTCCGTGGTGAGCATCAGACCGGCCACGGACGCGGCGTTCTGCAGCGCGGAACGGGTGACCTTGGTCGGGTCCAGGATACCCATCTGAATCATGTCGCCGTATTCACCGGTCGCAGCGTTGTAGCCGAAGGTGCCTTCGCCTCCCTGAACCCGGTTCAGGACGACCGAAGCTTCTTCGCCCGCGTTGGTCACGATTTGACGCAGCGGCTCCTCGATCGAACGGCGCAGGATGGCGATACCCACGGTCTGGTCGTGGTTCTTGCCCTGCAGATCCTTCAGCGCGTTTTGAGCACGGATGAAAGCGACGCCGCCGCCCGGAACGATGCCTTCTTCAACCGCAGCGCGGGTTGCGTGCAGCGCGTCTTCCACGCGGGCTTTCTTTTCTTTCATCTCGACTTCGGTGGCTGCGCCGACTTTGATCACGGCAACGCCGCCGGCCAGCTTGGCCACGCGCTCCTGCAGCTTCTCGCGATCGTAGTCCGAGGTGGTGTCCTCGATCTGCTTGCGGATCTGCTCGACGCGAGCCTTGATGTCTTCCGCTTTGCCGGCGCCGTCGACGATGGTGGTGTTTTCCTTGTTGATCTGGATCTTCTTCGCACTGCCGAGATCGCCCAGGTCGACTTTTTCGAGGCTCAGGCCCAGTTCTTCGGAAATGACGCGGCCACCGGTCAGGATGGCGATGTCTTCCAGCATGGCCTTGCGGCGATCGCCGAAGCCCGGCGCCTTAACGGCGCAAACCTTGATGATGCCGCGCATGGTGTTGACCACCAGGGTCGCCAACGCTTCGCCTTCGACATCCTCGGCGACGATCAACAGCGAACGACCGGATTTCGCCACTTTTTCGAGCAGCGGCAGCAAGTCGCGGATGTTGGAGATCTTCTTGTCGTGCAGCAGGATGTACGGGTTTTCGAGCTCGACGCTCATGGTTTCTTGGCTGTTGATGAAATAGGGCGAGAGATAGCCGCGGTCGAACTGCATACCCTCGACAACATCCAGTTCGTTGTCCAAACCGGAACCTTCCTCAACGGTAATCACGCCTTCCTTGCCCACCTTGTCCATCGCGTCGGCGATGATTTTGCCGATGCTCTCGTCGGAGTTGGCGGAGATGGTGCCGACCTGGGCGATGGCTTTACTGTCGGTGCAGGGCTTGGAGAGTTTCTTCAGCTCTTCGATGACCACGCCGACCGCCTGATCGATGCCGCGTTTGATATCCATCGGGTTTGCACCCGCCGCTACGGATTTCAAGCCTTCGCGGACAATGGCCTGAGCCAGGACGGTTGCCGTGGTGGTGCCGTCGCCGGCGACGTCGGACGTCTTCGAGGCGACTTCCTTCACCATCTGAGCGCCCATGTTCTCGAACTTGTCTTTCAGTTCGATCTCTTTTGCGACCGAAACGCCGTCTTTGGTGACGGTCGGTGCGCCGAAGCTCTTTTCCAGCACGACGTTACGGCCTTTCGGGCCCAGGGTCTGCTTCACTGCGTCGGCCAGAACGTTAACCCCGGCCAGCATGCGCTGACGGGCGTCATCGGAAAAACGGACTTCTTTAGCTGCCATCAGTTAATTCCTCCAAAATCAGTCTGAACGTTAGGTCGTGGATCAGGCTTCGAATACGCCCATGATGTCGTCTTCGCGCAGCATCAGATATTCGGTGCCGTCGATTTTGACTTCGGTACCGGCATACTTGCCGAACAAGACTTTGTCACCGACTTTTACATCCAGTGCGCGCACTTGACCGTTATCCAGGGCTTTTCCGTTTCCTACGGCAACCACTTCGCCTTTGATCGGCTTTTCCTTTGCGGTGTCGGGAATGACGATTCCGCCCGGGGATGTTTTTTCTTCTTCCCAGCGTTTTACGACGATACGGTCATGCAAGGGACGAATTTTCATGATGACTGTTTTCTCCTTGAAGAAG